>NZ_PTFE01000063.1:0-49322 GCF_002936975.1 Bradyrhizobium sp. AC87j1 | reverse complement strand
TTCCTACGTACCCGCCGGCGACTTCCGCTTCTTCCTGCCGGCGATGCGCGAGCACCGCCGCGAAGGGCACAAATGGTTCGCCTCGGTGAAGCCTGCCGACACGCGCAAGGTGATGCGGCTGGTGCGCGCCGCGCCGCTGACGATCCGCGACATCGAGGACGACGTGCTCACCGAGAAGGAGCATCTGTGGCAGAGCCGCAAGCCCTCGAAGCGGGCCCTACAGCTCGCCTTCTATACCGGCGCCGTGACCATCAGCGAGCGGCAGGGCATGCTCAAGACCTATGAGCTGATGACGCGGCATTTCGGCTGGGACACGCTGCCGAGGCCGGCGTCGGCCATGGAGATTACGACCTATCTGCTCGACCGCGCGCTGCGGTCGCAGGGCGTGGTGAGTCTGGATTCGATCTGCCACCTCGACGCGCCGCGCAAGAAGGCGGTGGCCGGCCTGATCGCCTCCCGCGTCCGCCGCGGCGAGCTCGTGCCTGTTGTGATCAACGGCGCCGGCAAGCAGGAGCATTGGGCAGCGCCGGCCGCGCTCGAGGTGAACGGCGAGCCGGTCTCGCCTGATCTCGTCCACATCCTCTCGCCGTTCGATCCTCTGATCATCCAGCGCAAGCGCACCAGTCTCATCTTCGGCTACAACCACCTGTTCGAGGCCTATGTGCCGAAGGCCAAACGCAAGCTCGGCTATTTTGCGCTGCCGGTGCTGGTTGGCGACGAGATCGTCGCCGCGCTCGATCTGAAGACCGACCGGCAGGCGAAGAAGCTGCTGATGCAGAAATGGACCTGGGTCGGGCAGGGCAAGAAGACGGCGGGGCGCAAGGAGCTCAAGCAAAAGATCGAAGAGGAGCTCGATCGCTTCGAGCGGTTTCAATTGGCGGAGTGAATCTGGCCGCCATGTTGTCGCTCTCGTAGGGTGGGCAAAGCGAAGCGTGCCCACGTCTTGCCTATTGATGAGAAGACGTGGGCACGGCGCTAGGGCGCCTTTGCCCACCCTACGAGACTGCGCATCTTGGCAACTCGATCGATCCAAGCGCCGAACGCAATCCCGACCGCATACGCCACCAGATTCCACAGTGAGAAGATGCGCCCGAGCAGCAGTGCGCCGGCCGTCGTCAGCCGGAACGCATCGAGCAAGGGCGTATTCACCAGTCGGGAAAATTCGACCACCACCGCGATGACCAAGGCGATGGCCGCGAGCCCGCTCCGCGACAGCCGCGGCAGCAGAACCCCGACCAGCAGAAACACCATCGTCGCCCACAACAGCGAGCCGCCGTATTTCACGACGAAGGCGGGCAGGCCGAGCGGAAAGCCGTACCAGCGCAGCGACAGCCCGCAGACGATCACCGCGAGCGCGAGGGCGGCGCGGATCAGCGATGTCCGTAACAGCGCAACAGGTTTATCCGGCTGCGTCCCGTGCATTGCTCGCTCCATTGACTCTTTGGCCGCGATGCTGAAAACCGCAACCAGCCCATAAAAGCAACAACCCTGGGGGAAGCCATGAGCCAGACCACGACCTATGCCGGTTCCGCCGGCGCGGCCAAGAGCTTTAACAAGTCGGAAATCGAGACCTCGACGATCCGCGCCATCTCCTGGCGCCTGATTCCGTTCCTGGTGCTGGCCTACTTCTTCTCCTATCTCGACCGCGTCAATCTCGGCTTCGCCGCGCTGACCATGAATGCGGAGCTGAAGTTCACGCCGCTGATCTTCTCCTGGGGCGCCGGCATCTTCTTCTTCGGCTATTTCATCTTCGAGGTCCCGAGCAACCTGGCGCTGGAGAAGTTCGGCGCCAGCCGCTGGATCGCCCGCATCATGGTGACCTGGGGCATCATCTCGGCCCTGATGGCGACGGTCAGCGGCGTCACGAGCTTCTATGTCCTGCGCTTCCTGCTCGGCGTCGCCGAGGCCGGCTTCTTCCCCGGCATCATCCTCTATCTCACCTATTGGTATCCGGCCGAATATCGCGCCCGCTTCCTGGCGGCCTTCGCCATCGCCGTGCCGGTCTCGACCGTGATCGGTGCGCCGATCTCCGGCCTGTTGCTCGGGCTCGACGGTGCGATGGGCCTGAAGGGCTGGCAGTGGCTCTTCATCATCGAGGGCATCCCTTCCGTGCTACTCGGCATCGTCACCTGGTTCTATCTCACCGACAAGCCGGAGAAGGCCGATTGGCTTTCGGCCGAGCAGAAGGCGTGGCTGAAGGCGAAGCTCGATTCGGAAATCGCCGCCAAGCAGGCGGTGAAGCATTTCTCGCTCGGCGAAGCGCTGTCCTCGCCCAAGGTGATCGCGCTCAGCGTGATCTATTTCGGCTTCGTCGGCGCGCTCTATGGCATGCAGTTCTGGCTGCCGCAGATCGTCAAGGCGTTCGGGCTGACCAACGCGCAGACCGGCTTCGTCACCGCGATCCCGTATCTGTTCGGCACCATCGCCATGATCCTGTGGGCGCGGCACTCCGATGCCACGCGCGAGCGCGTGAAGCATGTCGGCGCGCCGCTGCTGCTCACTGCTGTCGCGCTCGCCGTCTCCAGCTACCTCACCGATCCCACCATGACGATGGTGGTGCTGACGGTCGCCGCGATCGGCGTGTTCTGCTGCTTCGGTGTGTTCTGGACCCTGCCGACCGCCTGGCTCTCCGGCACCGCGGCCGCAGGCGCCATCGCCCTGATCAACTCGATCGGCAACCTCGCCGGCTTCGGCGGGCCATACCTGATCGGCTGGGTCAAGGAAGCCACCGGCCAGACCTCGACCGGCTTGCTGGTGCTCGCCGTGCTGCCCCTGATCGCTGGCATCCTGGTGTTCGTCGGGGGCCATGACAGCAAGCACGAGTTTGCCGAGCACGGGCGGTAGAGGCGAGCAAACGCTCCCGTAGGTGAGCAAAGCGTAGCGTGCCCACCAAACCGTCATTGTGATCCTCAACTGAGAGATCGTGGACACGGCGCTACGCGCCTTTGCCCACCCTACGATATTTCGCCTGAGGCGCCGGACCGGGCTCCGAGCCTCAGCCCGCCCTCCGATCACACCTCCCTGGCAATGGTCCTCCCCATCCTCACCACCCCTTAACGATCACGCATTCCTGATGACTGACGATTATTGACTTTTATCAGTGATTAGTCGACATTCCTCTCATTCGAGATGCAGGAGTGTCCTTCGATGTTCGTCCGGTCGGTTTTGTCGAGCTATTCCAGGCTGTTGGCAGGTGTGTCGTTGGCCCTGATGGCGGCTGGCCTTGCCGGGTGCAATGACACCGTCGCCGAGAAGGCCGAGCCGCCGCGGCCGGTTCTGGTCGCGACAGCCCATTATGATGCCGAGACACCGGAGCGCAGCTTCGTCGGCACCATCCGGCCTCGGATCGAGAGCGATCTCGGCTTCCGCGTTGCCGGCAAGGTCGCCAAGCGCCTCGTGGAAGTCGGCCAGACCGTCGAAATCGGCCAGCCGCTCGCAACGCTCGACGAGATCGACCTGAAGCTCCAGGCCGAGCAATCCGTCGCCGAGCAGACCGCCGCGACCGGCGTGCTGGCCCAGGCCGCCGCTGCCGAGCAGCGCGCCAAGGATCTGAAGGCCAAGGGCTGGACCACCGACGCGCAGCTGGATTCGAGCCGGGCATCCGCCGATGAGGCCCGCGCGCGCCTCGATCGTGCTGTCCGCTCGGTCGAGCTGACCAAGAATTCCCTTTCCTACGCGACGCTCGTTGCCGACGCCCGAGGCGTCGTCACCGCAACGCTGATCGAGCCCGGCCAGGTGGTCTCCGCGGGCCAGGCTTCGATCCGTGTCGCCCGCTTTGCCGAAAAGGAAGCGGTCGTCGCGATCCCTGAGACGCTGGTCGGACGCGCCAAGTCGGGCGTCGCCAGCGTCACTCTTTGGTCGGAGCCGGACAAGAAGTATACGGCCAAGCTGCGCGAGATCGCGCCGACGGCCGATCCGGCCACGCGCACTTATCTTGCAAAGTTCTCGCTGCCGGAGGCCGACGACAAGGTCGCGCTCGGCATGACCGCGACGCTGACGCTGTCGGACGCCGCGACCGAGCGCGTCGCGCGGCTGCCGCTGTCGGCCTTGTTCAACGAAGGCGGCAAGCCCTCCTTCTACGTCGTCGACGACAACGGTGCGCTCACGCTGAAGCCGGTGGCGGTGAAGTCTTACGAGAGCAACGACGTCGTCATCACCGGCGGTGTGGAAGAGGGCGCCAAGATCGTCGCCCTCGGTGTGCAGAAGCTCGATCCGGCCCAGCGGGTGCGGGTCGTCTCATCGTTGAGTTTCTAATGATCGTCATTCCGGGGCACGCGCAGCGTGACCTACGGTGCGCAATTGCGCACCTCAGAATCTCGAGATTCCGGGTCTGGTCCTTCGGACCATCCCGGAATGACAAGAGAGCGAGTTACGTCGTGTGAGGTGAGTTTCGGCCTTTGTCCCTAAGCAGAGGCTGAAGCGGCGAAGCGATCCAGAATCTGCCCAGCCCCCTGGATTGCTTCGCTGCCTCGCGATGACGGCCTGAACAGAGTGGCTGTCGTTTTTTGGCAATTGGATCGTCTTTTCGGAGAGAGCGATGAAGCGCTTCAACCTTTCGGCCTGGGCCGTCAGCCATCCGACGCTGGTTCTCTTCCTGATGCTCGTGCTCGGTGTCGCCGGCTTCTTCTCCTATGAGAAGCTCGGCCGCGCCGAGGATCCGTTCTTCACGGTGAAGGTGGTCAACGTCTCCGTGCTCTGGCCCGGCGCGACCGCGCAGGAGATGCAGGCCCAGGTCGCCGATCCCATCGAGAAGAAGATCCAGGAGCTGCCCTATTTCGAGAAGGTGCAGACCTACTCCAAGCCCGGTTTCACGGCGCTCCAGGTCACCTTCCGCGACTCCACGCCGCCGAAGGACGTGCCTTACCTGTTCTATCTTCTGCGCAAGAAGCTGGTCGACGTGCAGGGCCAGCTGCCCTCCGGCATCCTCGGGCCCGTCGTCAATGACGAGTTCTCCGACGTCGATTCCATCCTCTACATGATGACTGGCGACGGCGCTGACTATGCCCAGCTCAAGAAGGTCTCCGAAGGCTTCCGCCAGCGCCTCCTGAAGGTGCCCGGCGTGACCAAGGTCGACGTCTACGGCAACCAGGATGAGCGCATCTTCGTCGAGTTCTCCCACGCCAAGCTCGCCACCCTCGGCATCACCCCGCAGGCGCTGTTCGATTCGCTCGCCAAGCAGAATAACGTGACGCCGGCCGGCACGGTCGAAACCTCCTCGCAACGCGTGCCGCTGCGCGTCACCGGCGCGCTCGACGGTGCCAAGGCCGTCGCCGAGACGCCGGTCGAGAGCAACGGCCGCGTGTTCCGCCTCGGTGACATCGCCACCGTCACTCATGGCTATGTCGATCCGCCCAGCTTCGTCGTCCGTCAGGAAGGCAAGGCTGCGATCGGCATCGGTGTCGTCACCGCCAAGGGTGCCAACATCCTCGAGCTCGGCAAGGAGGTCGAGAAGGCGACGGCCGAGTTCATGAAGGCGGTGCCGCAGGGGGTCGACGTCAAGCTGATTGCCGACCAGCCCAAGGTGGTCGAGCACGCCGTCGGCGAGTTCGTGCACTCCTTCATGGAAGCCCTCGTCATCGTGCTGTTCGTGTCGTTCCTGGCGCTCGGCTGGCGCACCGGCATCGTGGTCGCGCTGTCGGTGCCGTTGGTGCTGGGCATCGTCTTCGTCGTCATGAACATGATGTCGCTCGACCTGCACCGCATCACGCTCGGCGCGCTGATCATCGCGCTCGGCCTGCTCGTCGACGACGCCATCATCGCGGTCGAGATGATGGTGGTGAAGATGGAGCAGGGCTGGGACCGCATGCGCGCGGCGTCTTTTGCCTGGGAATCTACCGCGTTTCCGATGCTCACGGGAACGCTGGTCACGGCCGCTGGCTTCCTCCCCATCGGCTTTGCCAATTCCGCCGTCGGCGAATATGCCGGCAGCATCTTCTGGATCGTGGCGATAGCGCTGGTCGCCTCCTGGTTCGTGGCGGTGATCTTCACGCCCTATATCGGCGTCAAGCTGCTGCCGGAGATGAAGGCGCATCACAACCACGATCCGCACGCGGTCTACGAGACCCGCATGTACCGGGGCCTGCGCGCCATCGTGCAATGGTGTGTCAATCACCGCATTACCGTGGTGGTCGCGACCGTCGGCGTCTTCATCGCCTCGGTCGTCGGCTTCGGCCATGTCCAGCAGCAGTTCTTCCCGCTGTCGGAGCGGCCCGAGCTGTTCTTCCAGCTGCGCCTGCCCGAGGGCACCGCCTTCAACGTCACCGAAAAGGCGGTGAAGAAGGCCGAGACGCTGCTGAAGGACGACAAGGACATCGAGACCTATACGTCCTATGTCGGCCAGGGCTCGCCGCGCTTCTGGCTTGGCCTCAATCCGCAGCTGCCGAACGAGGCCTTTGCCGAGATCGTCATCGTCGCCAAGGGCGTCGAGGGGCGCGAGCGCGTCAAGGCCAAGATCGAGAACGCGGTTGCGGACGGCATGCTGTCCGAGGCGCGCGTCCGCGTCGACCGCTTCAACTTCGGCCCGCCGGTCGGCTTCCCCGTCCAGTTCCGCGTGATCGGCCCCGACGCCAACAAGGTGCGCGAGATCGCCTACCAGGTTCGCGACGTCATGCGGCAGAACAAGAGCGTCAAAGATGTCCAGCTCGACTGGAACGAGCAGTCACCCTACCTCAAGCTCGTTGTCGATCAGGACCGCGCCCGCGCCATGGGCCTGACCCCGCAGGACGTGTCGCAGGCGCTCGCGATGCTGATCTCGGGCTCGCAGGTCACGACCGTGCGCGACGGCATCGAGAAGGTCGGCGTGGTCGCCCGTGCGATCCCGTCTGAGCGCCTCGACCTCGGCGGCGTCGGTGATCTCACCATCACCTCGCGCAATGGCGTCGCCGTGCCGCTGCAGCAGATCGCCAAGATCGAGTATGCCCATGAGGAGCCGATCATGTGGCGGCGCAACCGCGACATGGCCATCACCGTGCGCTCCGACGTCGTCGACGGCGTGCAGGCGCCTGATGTCACCGGCCAGATCACGCCGAAGCTGAAGGCGATCAAGGACCACCTCGAGCCGGCCTACCGGATCGAGGCGGGCGGCGCGTTCGAGGAATCCGCCAAGGGCAACGCCTCGATCTTCGTCCTCTTCCCGCTGATGGTCATGGTGATGCTGACGCTGCTGATGATCCAGCTGCAGAGCTTCTCACGCCTGATCCTGGTGTTCCTGACCGCGCCGCTCGGCATCGTCGGCGCCTCCTTCGGGCTCAACGTCGCCAATGCCCCGTTCGGCTTCGTGGCGCTGCTCGGCCTGATCGCGCTCGCCGGCATGATCATGCGCAACACGGTCATCCTGGTCGACCAGATCGAGACCGACGTCTCGCATGGCCTGACCCGGCGCGAGGCGATCGTGGAAGCCACGGTCCGCCGCGCCCGTCCGGTGGTGCTGACGGCGCTCGCCGCCATCCTCGCCATGATCCCGCTGTCGCGCTCGGCCTTCTGGGGCCCGATGGCGATCACGATCATGGGCGGTCTGTTCGTCGCGACCTTCCTGACGCTGCTGTACCTGCCGGGCCTCTACGCGCTGTGGTTCAGGAAGAGCCTGGACGAGGCGGGTACCCCCGAGCAGCCTGCCGCGCCGCAGCATGGGAGCAATGACCCGCACGCAATTCCGCTTGCTGAAGCGGCTGAATAAGTGAGATGAAGTGCTGATTGACGAGTCCTGACAGATGACACTGATTGCGGAACATATCGAAGGCGACACCCGGGATCGTATTCTCGAGGTGGCCGAGCGGCTGTTCCGCCAGATCGGCTACCAGAAGACCACGGTCGGGGACATCGCCAAGGAGCTCAGGATGAGCCCCGCCAACGTCTATCGCTTCTTCGAATCGAAGAAGGCGATCCATCAGGCGGTGGCGCAGGGCCTGATGGGCGAGGTCGAGCTCGAGGCGCAGCGGATCGTGGCGAGGCCCGGTCCGGTCAAGGAGCGTTTCCGGGAGCTGCTCACCACCATCCACCGCATGAACACCGAGCGCTATGTCGGCGACAACAAGCTGCACGAGATGGTCGCGATCGCGATGGAGGAGGACTGGGACGTCTGCGTCGCCCATATGGAGTGCATTGCCGGGGTGATCGGCCAGATGATCGCGCAAGGCGTTGCCTCCGGCGAGTTCGAGGCGCCGGACCTCCAGCTGGCCTCGCTGTGCGCCTGCACCGCGATGATACGCTTCTTCCACCCCCAGATGATCGCCCAGTGCGCCACCAAGCCGGGCCCGACCATCGACCAGATGATCGATTTCGTCATCGCGGGTCTGTCGCCGCGCCACTGACGGGCGGGGGCGTTTGCTCCTATAAGCACGATTGCCGTCATTCCGGGGCGGTCCGCAGGACCGAACCCGGAATCTCGAGATTCCGGGTTCGATGCTTTGCATCGCCCCGGAATGACGGAGCGGAGAAGCAAGCGCGTGACCGACAAAGACCTGTACTTCTACGAGCCCTCCAAGGGCCACGGCCTCAAGCATGATCCCTTCAACGCCATCATCGCGCCGCGGCCGATCGGCTGGATCTCCTCGCGCGACACCAAGGGCCACGTCAATCTCGCGCCCTACAGCTTCTTCAATGCGTTCTGCTACGTGCCGCCGATCATCGGCTTCTCCTCCACCAACTGGAAGGACTCGGTCGAGAACATCCAGCAGACCGGCGAGTTCGTCTGGAATCTCGCCACCATGGACCTCGCCAAACACATGAATGCGACCGCCGCGCATGTTGCCCCTGAGGTCGACGAATTCGAGATCGCGGGCCTCACCGCCGTGCCCGGCAAGCTCGTCAACGTGCCACGCGTCGGCGAAAGCCCCGTCGCCTTCGAATGCAAGGTGTCCGACATCGTCCGCCTCAAGGGCGCCGACGGCAAGGAGGCCGACGCCTGGTTGACGCTGGGCGAGGTCGTCGCCGTCCACATCGACAAGGCCATGATCAAGGATGGCGTCTACCAGACCGCCGCCGCCCGCCCGATCGTCCGCGCCGGCCGCCGGGGCGACTATTTCGAGATCAAGCCGGAAAACATGTTCGAGATGGTCCGGCCGGATTAGGCCGGCCTCTCTCTCCGCCGTCATTCCGGGGCGACGCGTAGCGTCGAGCCCGGAATCCATAACCACCATCGGGAGTATGGATTCCGGGCCCACGCTTCGCGTGCCCCGGAATGACGCTGGGGGATATTGCGCCCATTCCCCTCCCGGAACTGCCGCCGCACCCTGGCCGTTATGGTCCGGGGGCGCTTGGCCGCGTCAATGTCGCAGGCGAAGTCTTCACCGCCGCCGGCCGCTTTCCGCTAAAATGCCCGACAACCGCGCCGATGCATGAGGTCCGCCATGAGCTTCCGCCGCGACAAAATCACAAAACCGATCTTCTCCTGGGCCCGCGGCGTGCTGCCGGCGATGTCCGACACCGAGCGTGAGGCGCTGGAGGCCGGCGATGTCTGGTGGGATGCCGATCTGTTCACCGGCAACCCTGATTGGTCGAAGCTGCTGAAAATTGCGCCGGCCAAATTGACCGACGAGGAGCGGGCCTTCCTCGACGGCCCCGTCGACGAGCTCTGCGCCATGCTCGACGAATGGAAGATCTTCTGGGAATGGCGCGACCTGCCGCCGGACGTCTGGCACTTCGTCAAGCACGAAAAATTCTTCGGCATGATCATTCCGAAGGAGTTCGGCGGCCTCGGCTTCTCGCCCTATGCCCATTCGGAAGTGGTGCGCAAGATCTCGACCCGCTCGATCGCCGCTGCGGTGACGGTCATGGTGCCGAACTCGCTCGGGCCAGGCGAGCTCCTGATGCGGTTTGGCACGAAGGAGCAGCAGCAGCGCTGGCTGCCGCGCCTCGCCGACGGCCGCGACATTCCCTGCTTCGGCCTCACCAGCCCGGAAGCCGGTTCCGACGCGGCTTCGATGGTCGACACCGGCATCATCTGCAAGGGCACCTTCGAGGACCGCGAGGTCGTCGGCCTCAGGCTCAATTGGCACAAGCGCTACATCACGCTCGGCCCTGTCGCGACGCTGCTGGGCCTCGCCTTCAAGGCCTATGATCCCGACCACCTCGTGGGCGACCAGGAGGAACTCGGTATCACCGTGGCGCTGATCCCGACCCATCTGCCCGGCGTCGAGATCGGCCATCGCCATCTGCCGTCGATGCAGGTGTTTCAGAACGGCCCGAACCGGGGCCGCGACGTCTTCATTCCGCTCGACTACGTCATCGGCGGCAAGGAGCGGCTGGGGCAAGGCTGGAAGATGCTGATGACCGCGCTCGCCGCCGGCCGCGGCATCTCGCTGCCGTCGCTCTCGGCTGCGGGTGCCGCCTACGCCGCGCGCACCACCGGTGCCTATGCCCGCATCCGCGAGCAGTTCGGCATCTCCATCTCGAAATTCGAGGGCGTCGATGAGCCGCTCGCGCGCATCGTCGCGACCGCCTACCAGTTGGATGCGGCGCGGCGGCTGACCTGCGCAGCACTGAATGCCGGCGTTCATCCCGCCGTCATCTCCGGCATCATGAAGCTGCACGCCACCGAGCGAATGCGCACCGCGATCGACGACGCCATGGACATCCATGGCGGCAAGGCCGTGATCGACGGTCCGCAAAACTATCTCGGCAATCTGCACCGCGCCGTTCCGGTCGGCATCACGGTCGAGGGCGCCAACATCCTGACCCGCAATCTCATCGTGTTCGGGCAGGGCGCCATCCGCGCGCATCCCTACCTGCTCGACGAGATGAACGCGCTGGCCGATATCGATCGCGAGCGCGGGCTCACCGCGTTCGACAAGGCGTTCTGGAAACATGTCGGCCATAGCCTCAGCACCTTGTTCCGTGCCTTCGGTCGGAGCTGGACCTTTGGCGCCTTTGCGATGGCGCCCGATGCGGGCGACGCTACGCCATTCTATCGCCAGCTCTCGCGCTACTCCGCTGCGTTTGCACTCTGTGCCGACATGGCGCTGCTGACGCTCGGCGGCGCGCTCAAGCGCAAGGAGATGCTGTCGGCCCGTTTCGGCGACATTCTCTCCGAGCTGTACCTGCTCTCGGCGGCGCTGAAGCGGTGGCAGGACGAGGGCCGGCAGAAGGAAGACTTTGCCGCGCTCGAATGGTGCATGGCGACCGGCTTCAAGACGATCGAGAACCGGCTGGCCGAAATCCTCGCCAACCTGCCCAACCGCTTTGTTGCCGGCTTCCTCAAGCTCGTGGTCCAGCCGTTCGGCGCCCGCGTGCTCGGCCCCTCCGACCGTGTCGTGCACCAATGCGCTGCCATCGTGCTGGAGCCCTCGGCGGCGCGCGAGCGCCTCACGCCGGATCTCGCCCATGTCGACGACGACGGCGGCTTTGCCCGGCTGGAGCGCGCGTTCCTGCTGGTTGCAAGCACCGATGCCATCGCCAAGCGCATGCGCGCCGCGCATATCCGCGACTGGAAAGAGGCCGTTACAAAGGGCGTGATCACACAGGTCGAAGGCGAGCAGCTGGCCGCGGCCCACGAAGCCGTCACAAAAGTGATCGAGGTCGACGATTTTGCGCCGGAAGCGCTGTCGCCGATTTACAAGAAATCCGGCGACGTGCATCAGTTCTTCCAGGAACTCGGTGAACAGAGGGCGGCGAGCTGATGGCACGACCGGTATTCATCGTCGACGGCAGCCGGACGCCGTTCCTGAAGGCGCGTTCGGGGCCGGGGCCGTTCACGCCGGTCGATCTCGCCGTGCAATGCGGACGGCCGCTCTTGGCGCGCCAGCCGTTTGCGCCCACGGATTTCGACCAGGTCATCCTCGGCTGCGTCAACGTGATCGCCGACGAGATGAACCCGGCCCGCGTTGCCGCGCTGCGGCTCGGCATGGGCGAGGACATGGTCGCCTTCACCGTGCAGATCAATTGCGGCTCCGGCATGCAGTCGATCGACACCGCCTACCGCTACATCCGCGAAGGCCATGCCGACATGATCCTCGCCGGCGGCACCGAGGCGCTGAGCCATGCGCCGCTGGTTTGGCCGAACTCCGGCGTGCGCTGGTTCGCCGGCCTTGCCACCGCCAGGGGCATGGCCGCTAAGCTCGCTGCGGCGTTCAAGCTGCGTCCGCGCGATCTCAAGCCGATCATCGGCCTCGAGCGTGGGCTGACCGATCCCGTGACCGATCTGAACATGGGCCAGACCGCCGAAGTCGTCGGCCATCTCTTCGGCATTACGCGCGCACAGTCGGACGCCTATGCTGCGGAGAGCCATCGCCGGCTCGCGCATGCGCAAGGCGCGGGCTATCTGAAGGGCGAAGTCGAGACCGCGTTTTCCCGCGACGGTAAATTCTTCGACCATGATGACGGCGTGCGTCCGGACTCGACGGCGGAGACGCTGGCAAAGCTGAAGCCGGTGTTCGAGCGCCCGTGGGGACAAGTCACCGCCGGCAATTCCTCGCAGATCACCGATGGCGCGTCCTGGGTGATCCTCGCCTCCGACGCAGCCGTCGCAAAGCACAGGCTGACACCGAAGGCCGCGATCGTCGATAGCCACTGGGCCGCGCTCGATCCCAGCATCATGGGGCTCGGGCCGGTGATGTCGGCAACACCATTACTACAGCGCAACGGCCTCACCATCACGGACGTCGAGACTTGGGAGCTCAACGAAGCCTTCGCCACGCAGGTGCTCGGCTGCCTCGCCGCCTGGAACGACGATAATTTCTGCCGGGAGATTCTCGGGCTCGACGGCGCCGCCGGCGAGATCGATCGCGAAAAACTCAATGTCGATGGCGGCGCGATCTCGCTCGGCCATCCCGTCGGCACCTCCGGCAACAGGATCGTGCTGCATCTCGTCAACGCGATGAAACGGCTCGGCACGCGGCGCGGAATTGCCACCGAGTGCATTGGCGGCGGGCTCGGCGGCGCCATGCTGATCGAGGCGGTGTGACCATGGATTCCAGGATCATGACCGTGCTCGGTGACCGCGTGCTCGAATTCGGCCCCAAGCCCGCGACGGACAGTCCGTACAGGCACTTCAAGCTGACGCGCGATCAAGACGGCGTCGCCTGGCTGCTGTTCGACCGCGCCGATGCCAGCGCCAACACGCTGTCCTCGGATGTGATGGAGGAGTTCGACGCCGTGCTCGCGGCGATCGAGACCGAACGCCCGGCCGGCCTTGTGATCCGCTCGGCAAAACCGTCCGGCTTCATCGCCGGCGCCGACGTCAATGAATTCCGCGGCGCTGATGATCCCGAGATGGTGGAGACGCGCATCCGCGCCGCGCACGCGGTGGTCGATCATCTGGAGGCCTTGAAGCTACCAACGGTCGCGGTCATCCACGGCTTCTGCCTTGGCGGCGGGCTCGAGGTTGCGCTGGCCTGCCAGTCGCGCATCGCCATCGACGGTGCGCGCTTCGGCTTCCCGGAGGTGATGCTCGGCCTGCATCCCGGCCTCGGCGGCACCGCGCGGTTCACTGCGCTAGTCAATCCCACCCAGTCGATGGCGCTGATGCTGACCGGCCGCACCATCGACGCGCGCCGCGCCAGATCGCTTGGCCTCGTCGATACCGTGACGCAGGAGCGCCATGTCCGCGGCGCGGTGAAGGACGCACTGTTCGGCCGGCTGAAGCGGGCCAAGCCCGGCCTGCTCGCGCGTGCAGCCAATTTTGGCTTCGTGCGCGGTCTCCTGGCCAGGCGCATGCGCGCGGAGGCGGCGAAGGCCGCGTCCCGCGAGCACTATCCCGCGCCTTACGCGCTGATTGATCTCTGGGAGACCCATGGCGGCAGCAAGGCCGCGATGCTGAAGGCGGAGCAGGCCTCCTTCGCCAAGCTGATGGTGACGCCGACCGCACAGAACCTGATCCGAGTCTTCTTCCTGCGCGAGCAGATGAAGAAGGCGGCCGGCAGCGACAACATCATCAGGCACGTCCATGTCATCGGCGCGGGCGCCATGGGCGGCGATATCGCGGCCTGGTGTGCAGGGCAGGGACTGCGCGTCTCGCTCGCCGACATGAAAGCCGAGCCGATCGCCGGCGCGGTCAAGCGCGCCGCCGAACTCTACGGCAAGATCATCCGCAAGCCGACCGAGGTGCGCGACGCGCTCGATCGTCTCATCCCTGACATGGACGGGGAGGGCGTTCGTAACGCCGATCTGATCATCGAGGCGGTGCCGGAAAAGCTCGAGCTCAAGCAGAAAGTCTATGCCAGCCTCGAGCCGCGCATGAAGCCGGGCGCGATCCTTGCCACCAACACGTCGAGCATCCCGCTTCAGGATCTGCGCACCACGCTGGCGCGACCGGAGCGGCTGGTCGGCCTGCATTTTTTCAATCCGGTGTCGCGGCTACAATTGGTCGAAGTCGTCAGCCATGACGGCAACGAACCGCAGGTGCTGAAAGACGCGCTCGCGTTCGTCGGCGCGATCGACCGGCTGCCGCTGCCCGTGAAGAGCTCGCCCGGCTTCCTCGTCAACCGCGCGCTGACGCCCTACATGCTCGAAGCCATGGTGATGCTGGACGAGAAGATCGACCAGCGTCTGATTGACGCCGCGGCCGAGCAGTTCGGCATGCCGATGGGGCCGATCGAGCTCGCGGATCAGGTCGGGCTCGACATCTGCCTCGACGTCGGCGACATGCTGCGCACCAAGTTCGGCGATCTCCTGCCGCCGACGCCGGCGTGGCTGCGCGACAAGGTCGCCAAGGGCGAGCTCGGCCGCAAGACCGGCAAGGGTTTCTACACCTGGAAGGACGGCAAGGCGGAGAAGGCACCGCTCCCCGAGACCGGTCCGCGCGTCACCGATCAGATGATCGACCGCCTGGTGCTGCCGATGTCCAATGTCTGCGTTGCGGCGCTGCGTGAAGGCATCGTCGACGATCCTGATGCGGTCGACGGCGCCATGATCTTCGGCACGGGTTATGCGCCGTTCCGCGGCGGTCCTTTGAACTATGCCCGCACGCGCGGCGTGGAGAATGTCGTGTCCACCTTGCGCGGGCTCGCCGAGCGATTCGGCGGACGTTTCGCGCCGGATGCGGGCTGGGACAGTTTGCAATAGGGGGCCGTCGGTAGAAAGATGCTATCATGGGTGGTGGAGCCCGTGGGGATATCGCCGATGCCGACGATCCCGTTCTTCAAGCACGCGACCCTGCGCGAGATCATCATCACGCGGCTATGCTGCGGGGCCGATGTCGTCGTGATCCTTTGTTGCCTAGGCTATCTCGTTGGGCGTTATCCCACGGCGGGATTGTACTGGCCGTGGTTGATCGTGGCGCTCCTGGCCGGATATTTCCTCGCTGACCTTTTTTCAGGGCTTGTGCATTGGGTGGTCGACACCTGGCTCGACGAGGGGATGCTCGGCCGCGGCATCGCGATCACACGGGAGCATCACACCCACCCCGGCCACGTCTTGCTCTACGGATTCCTCGACCAGGCGTCTCTCGGTGCGGCGCCGAGCGCGGCGGTGGTCGGAGTCGCGGCCACCGTCACGGCGTTGTTTCCAGTTTCCGCGCTCACCTATGCGCTGATGATCGTCTGGTTCGTGATCGCGACCTGCATGCTGTTTGGCATGAGCTTTCACAATCTCGCGCACCGGCCGGTCCGCCCGCTGCTCGTGCGCATGGCGCAACGGCTGCATCTGGTCTGCTCACCCGAGCATCATTGGTGTCATCACCGTGACCACACCATCCGCTATTGTGTCATCAATGGATGGGCCAATTATCCGTGCGACCGTCTCCGGCTGTGGAGCAGGCTGGAACGGTTGATAACGGCAACGACCGGACGCGCGCCGCGGGCCGACGATGCGGAGTGGCAACGCAAACTGAACGATACCGGAATCCTCGTCGGGTCGCCGCGGCCGATTGGATAGCGCACGCTTGTCTCGCGTCGATGTTGCGCAAGGCGCCGCGGCTTTGTATCCAGAGTCGAGAGCCGCCGGAGACCAACCAAATGACCGACACGCACGTCCACGCCCCTATCAACTCCGACACCGGGCCGAGCGGCGATCTCTGCATCCGCACGCTGGCGATGCCCGCCGACACCAATGCGAATGGTGACATCTTCGGCGGCTGGCTGCTGAGCCAAATGGATGTCGGCGGCGGCGTGTTTGCGTCAAAGGCGGCGAAGTCGCGTACCGTGACGGTTGCGATCGAGGCAATGAATTTTCGCAAGGCGGTCTATGTCGGCGATCTCGTGTCGGTCTACGCCAATCTCGTACGCGTGGGCCGCACCTCGCTCAGCGTGCATCTGGAAGCGTGGGCGCTGCGCCGCGGGGAGGAGCATCCCTTCCTCGTCACCGACGGCAACTTCACCTACGTCTCGATCGACGAGCACGGCCGCCCGCAAGCGGTTCGCTCGACCGACACGACGATCGCGACGTAATCGCGCGCGACGCTCTGCCCCAGGCGCGCGGCGTCGCCAAACGCGGCGCGCGTGAGTCATCGCGTCGCGGCTTCGCCAAGAACCAGTCATAAAACGGATGAGGTCTCGGCGTACTCAATTGCGTGTCGATTCGGGGTGGAAACGGCCTCAAAATGCCTGGGAACCTTTGGGCATGAGTGCCGTTATTTGCCCGCACTGAGGAATCCACGGACCATGCCGGACAGCTACATCATCGAAGTCAATTCGCAGACCGCAGGTATCGTCGTTCGTTCTTCGGGAGGCTATTGCTTCTTTGCCTCGTCCCACCGCTTCAACCGTCTCGAAGGCCAGCTCTTCCGCAACGCCCGCGAAGCCGAACGCGCCGCGCGCAAGCTGGTGAACGGCGACGTGAAGGAAGCGGCGTAAGCGCCTGCTGGCTATTCCGGGCTCGCGGAGCGAGGTCGGAATTTTTTGCCGCCCTTGATACTGCTGTTTTCTTCCTTCTCCCCTTGCGGGAGAAGGTGGCGCGAAGAGCCGTACGCGTCATTCCGGGGCGCGCGAAGCGCGAGCCCGGAATCCATCTTGCCACAGAGAACGCCGATGAATGGATTCTCAGATGCGCAATTGCTCACCGTAGCCCGCGCCTTTCGGCGCGAGCCAAAATGACGTCGTTGATCACAACTTCGTTGCTGCCCGCGACAGGAGCTTCCACTCGTCGCCCTGCTTCTGCCAGTTCATCAGGATGTGGAGGTTGGTCGATACTTTCTTCCCGTCGGCTGCCATCTCCTGTTCGCCCAGCCAGTGGAAGCGCACGATCGCTGCAGGACCGACGACCTTGATGGTGGGGTCCTTGTAGTCGATCGACAGGAATTTCGACTTGCCGTCGGTGGCGTTGGCGATGAAGGTCGCCTTGTCCTCGACCTTGCCGCTGGAATGGCTGTAGCTGAGATCGTCCCAGCACAGTGCGCCGAGCGCCTTCGGATCGGCCGCGATCTGGGCGAGGCGGAAGGCCTCGACCTTCTTCGCCACGGCGTCCTCGTCCGCCGAAGCGGCGAGCGCCGATGTCGTGAGCGCAAGCGCGGAGACGGCAAGAGTCGAGAGAGCCAGATCGCGTCGGTTGATCGTCATCGTTTCCTCCTTTTTGATCTTGCGGCGAGTGTTGCAGCCGCGCGCGGCTTTGTCGAGTGTCACGTCGTCGTCATCAGCATGCGTCATTGCGCGGTCGAAGCCATATTGATACGTCTCGCGCATCAATGCGCCGTGGATTTGGGAAAGTACGGAAATGATCGAAGCCAAAACGGAAGCGATGGGCAGGGCTTTGCTGTTCGACATCGACGGCACGCTGGCCGACACCGACCCGCTGCACTTGAAGGCGTTCAACCAGGTGCTCGGCCCTCGCGGCCACGTCTTCGATCACGCGCGGTTCTCCAGAGAGCTGCAAGGTTTCGCCAATGTCGCGATCGGTGAGCGGTTCCTGCCTGACGAGGCGCCGGAACGGCGCGCCTCGATCCTCGATGAGAAGGAGGAGGTCTTCCGCGCACTCGTGGCCGGGCAGATCGAGCCGCTGCCGGGCCTGATGGCGCTGCTCGACCGGGCGGACGCCGCCGGCGTTCCCATGGTGGCCGTGACCAATGCGCCGCGTCTCAATGCCGAGCTACTGCTCTCAGGCCTTGGCATATCGCATCGTTTCAAGGCGCTCGTGATCGGCGCCGAGCTGCCGCATGGCAAGCCGCATCCGCTGCCCTATCAGGAAGGGCTGCGTTTCGTCGGTGCGAGCGCAGAAACCTCGATCGCATTCGAGGACTCCCGCACCGGCGTGCAATCGGCCACGGCGGCCGGCATTCCCACCATCGGCGTCCGGACCAGCCTCAGCCATGCTGACCTGGTTGCAGCCGGCGCAGTCGCGTCCGCCAGCGCCTTCGACGATCCGCAGCTGCTCGCGCGTCTCGCGAGCACCATGGCGTGGTGACGGGCCGCATAAGTTAACCGTGATCGGCGTGCGCATTGACCGAAGGCGCGAACCGCCGCACCATGCATTCTCCTGATTTGAGGCCCTTGCCGTGACCGGACTGACCCATCGCCAAGCCGAAATCCTCAACATCGCGCGGGCCTCGGGCCGCGTCATGGTCGAGGAGCTCGCGCGCCGCTTCGAAGTCTCGGCGCAGACCATCCGCAAGGATCTCAACGACCTCTGCGAGCGGAGATCGCTGACGCGCATCCATGGCGGCGCCATCATCGCTTCCGGCGTCGAAAACCTCGCTTATGAGGCAAGGCGCTTCGTCGCTGCCGACGAAAAGAAAGCGATCGGAGCCGCGGCCGCCTCGCTGATCCCGAACGGGTGCTCGCTCTTCATCAATATCGGCACCACGACGGAGGAGGTTGCGAGCGCGCTGACCTCGCATGAGGACCTCCTCGTCATCACCAACAATCTCAACGTCGCGATGCTGCTCTACCGTCATCCCCGCATCGAGGTGGTGGTCGCCGGCGGCACGGTCCGGCGTGCCGACGGCGCCGTGGTCGGCTCCACCGCGACGCAGCTGATCGGCCAGTTCAAGGTCGACTACGCCATCATCGGCGCGTCAGCGATCGACGAGGAGGGCGCGCTGCTGGACTTCGACTATCGCGAGGTGCAGGTGGCGCAGGCCATCATCGCCAATGCCCGCAGCGTGATGCTGGTTGCCGATTCCACAAAGCTCCGCCGCAGCGCGCCGGTGCGCATCGCCCACATGACCCAGATCCAGACCTTCGTCACCGACCAGGAGCTTCCCGAGCGCCTCGCCACCATCTGCCATAGCAAGGGCATCGAGGTGATGGCGGCGATGCCCAAGGGCGCGGACATCGACGATGTGCCGGCCGATGGCCAGGAAGCGGCACCGGAAGCCGCGCCGGTGGTGCGGCTTCGCTGAGGCTTATGTACTGCTCCACGGATTGAGCAGTGGCACGCCCGTAGGTTCAAAATCCCCCACATTGCGCGTAACGACGGTCAGGCCGTGGACAAGCGCGGTGGCTGCAATAAGGGCGTCGCGTTCGGCCCGCGGATTGGGAACGTGCAGTTGGGCACAACGCTGCGCCACGGCCGTATCGATAGCCAGGATCCGCCCTTCGAAGCGGGCCAGAATGTGATCGTTGATCCAGGCGCGCAGGACAGCACCTTGCACCGCGTCTTTGCGCTCGATCAGGCGCGCGCCAAGTTCAATTTCGAGAATCGAGATGGCGGACATGAAGAAATTCGCCGCGGGCGCTGTATTGGCCCAAGCAAGCACGTTGCGATCAGCCTTATCCGGCCGCCTCAGTTCGGAAATGACGTTGGTGTCCAGCAGAAACATCAGTCGAGATCGGCTGGCCTGGAGATTCCGCCGCTGATGCGAGGCGGATCGAAATCGAAGTCCGCGTTCGCCTGTGCCAAAGCTTCGGCAAGGCTCATGTGCCCACCGCTCAGGCGCAGATAATCTTCGATGCTCAGCAGGACATGGGCTGGACGGCCGCGGTCGGTGATGAAGACGGGCCCCTTTGATGCTGCTTTCTTGGCGCCGCTCGTATCCTGATTGAACTCTCGGCTGGTCAGGGTGGTGACCATCGTTCGCGCCTCCTCGCCTGCGATGAGGTAAATTATATGTAGGCATGTTGCTACATTCAAGTTTTCGATCAGCTGAAGCGGTGCGGTGCGCCCCCTGTGCCGATCAGTCGAGCCGTCCGCCTCAAAACTTGTCCGTTCTCTTGCTGATTTCTCCGCCGTATTGGCGCTGAAAAAGTTTTGCTTTCATTTCTTTCCTCCTCTCTTTCGTCTTGCTTTCGTTTTTCGGTGTGATCTAATCAAAAAACGAAAGTAGCCGCTCGACGGAACGAGCGGTCGCCGGGGGATGCGTCTGTTGGAGCGTATTTTCGACCTCGCCATCATTGGAGGCGGTGTTAATGGCTGCGGCATCGCGCGCGACGCGGTGGGTCGTGGCAACACGGTTTTCCTGTGTGAAATGAACGATTTGGCGAGCGGGACTTCGTCCTGGTCGACCAAGCTGGTGCATGGCGGCCTGCGTTATCTCGAATATTACGAGTTTCGCCTCGTTCGCGAGGCGCTGATCGAGCGCGAGATCCTCTGGGGCATCGGGCCCCACATCATCCGTCCGCTGCGTTTCGTTTTGCCCCATCACGCCGGCCTGCGCCCTGCCTGGCTGCTGCGGCTCGGCCTCTTCCTTTATGATCACATCGGCGGCCGTCATCTGTTGCCGGCGACCCGCTCGGTCGATCTGCGGCGTGACGAGGTCGGCAAGCCGCTGATCCCGAATCGCTACAGTCGCGCCTTTGAATATTCCGACTGTTTCGTCGATGACGCCCGCCTCGTCGTGCTCAATGCACGCGATGCCGCCGACAAGGGTGCCGAGATCCGCACCCGCACCCGCGCAACGGATATCAAGCAGTCCGACGGCCTCTGGACCGTGAGCATGGTCAACACGCTGACCGGTGAGCGCTCGCAGGTCCAGGCAAAGGCTCTGGTCAACGCCGGCGGCCCCTGGGTCGAGGACGTGCTCGGCCGCGGGGCTGGCGTCAACGCGAAAGCCAAGGTGCGCCTGGTGCAGGGCTCGCACATCGTGGTCAGGAAGCTCTACGACCACGACCGCGCCTACATGTTCCAGAATGCCGACGGTCGCATCATCTTCGTGATCCCGTACCAGGACGATTTCACGCTGATCGGCACCACGGATCGCGATTATGACGGCGATCCCGCCAAGGTGAAGGCGACGGCGGAGGAGATCCAGTATCTCTGCACCGCTGCGAGCGAATATCTGGCGAAGCCCGTGACCCCGGACGACGTGGTCTGGACCTATTCCGGCGTGCGACCGCTCTATGACGACGGCGCCAGCGAAGCCAAGGCCGCGACGCGGGACTATGTGTTCGAGCTCGACACGCCCGGCGGCGTGCCGCTGCTGTCGATCTATGGCGGCAAGATCACCACCTATCGCCGCCTCGCCGAGGAGGCGCTGGAGCGGCTCGCGCCCTATCTTCGCAGCGCAAAAGCGCGGGAGGGGTGGACCGGCAAATGGCCGCTGCCCGGCGGCGACATGAATGTGTCCGACATCGACGGCCTGATCGCCGAGCTGCAGCGCGGTTATCCCTTCCTCAGCCACGAGCACGCCAGGCGGCTCGCGCGCGCCTATGGCACCAAGGCCATCAAGCTGCTTGGCGACGCCAAATCATCGGCCGATCTCGGCCAGAGCTTTGGCGCGACGCTGACCGAGCGCGAGGTCCGCTACCTCATGGCCAACGAATGGGCCGTGACCGCCGAGGACGTCGTCTGGCGCCGTTCCAAGCTCGGCCTGCGACTATCTGCCGATGAGATTGCTGCGCTTGACGACTGGATCAGGACCCACGCCGTGCCGCAAAGTCCTCTGCTGGAAGCGGGAGGACGCTCATGACCGTGACGCTCGATCACGTGACCCGAACCGTCGAGGGGGTCCAGCATATCCGCGACGTCTCGCTGACGCTCGAGAGCGGCACGCTGAACGTGCTGCTCGGGCCGACGCTGTCGGGCAAGACCTCGATCATGCGGCTGCTCGCCGGCCTCGACAAGCCCACCTCGGGCAAGGTGCTGGTCAACGGCAAGGACGTTACCGGCGCCGACGTGCGCCAGCGTTCGGTCGCGATGGTCTATCAGCAGTTCATCAACTACCCCTCGCTCACGGTCTACGAGAACATCGCCTCGCCCCTGCGCGTGCAGGGCAAGGCGCGCGACGAGATCGAGACGCGGGTGGCGGAGGCCGCAAAACTGCTGCGGCTCGAGCCCTTCCTGAAGCGTACGCCGCTCCAGCTCTCCGGCGGCCAGCAGCAGCGCACCGCGATCGCGCGCGCGCTGGTCAAGGGCGCCGATCTCGTGCTGCTCGACGAGCCGCTCGCCAACCTCGATTACAAGCTCCGCGAGGAGCTGCGCGCCGAGCTGCCGCGCATCTTCGAGGCCTCGGGCGCGATCTTCGTCTATGCCACCACCGAGCCGACCGAGGCGTTGCTGCTCGGCGGCAACACGGTGTGCATGTGGGAAGGCCAGGCGCTCCAGATCGGCGAGACCGCCAATGTCTACCGCCGGCCGCAGACGCTGCGCGTCGCCCAGGTTTTTTCCGATCCGCCACTTAACCTCGTCGGCATCGAGAAGAAGAACGGGCAGGTCGCTTATGCGGGCGGCACCGCCTCGCCGGCCTCAGGGCTCTATTCGTCGCTGGCCGACGGCGCCTATCGCGTCGGTTTTCGCGCGCATCAGCTCGCGCTCGCCAATGGCGAGGCTGATCGCCATGCCTTCCATGCCACTGTCACGGTGACCGAGATCACCGGTTCGGAGAGTTTCGTGCATCTCACCCGCGAAGGATCGAACTGGGTGGCGGTGCTGCACGGCGTGCACGAGTTCGAGCCCGGCCAGACGCTCGACGCCGTGCTCGATCCCAACGACGTTTTTGTCTTTGATGCTGCCGACCGGCTGGTCGCAGCACCTGGATCGTAGGAGGGAGATGCGCCATGGCCCGCATTGATCTCGTCGATCTCGCCCATTCCTACGGCGGCAACGATGCGCCGCAGGACAGTTTTGCGCTGAAGCCGGTGACCATGACCTGGCGGCAGGGCGGCGCATATGCGCTGCTTGGTCCGTCCGGTTGCGGCAAGACCACGCTGCTCAACGTCATCTCCGGCATCATCACGCCGTCGCGGGGCCAAATCCTGTTCGACGGCAAGGACATCACACCTCTGTCAACCCAGAAGCGCAATATCGCGCAGGTGTTCCAGTTTCCGGTGATCTACGACACCATGACAGTCGGACAGAATTTGGCGTTTCCGCTGAAGAACCGCGGCGTGCCGAAGGCCGAAATCGACAAGCGCGTCGCCGAGATCGGCCGTCTGCTCGATCTCGAACCCTATCTGAACCGCAAGGCGACGCGGCTCACTGCCGACGCCAAGCAGAAGATCTCGCTCGGCCGTGGCCTCGTCCGTTCCGACGTCGCCGCCGTGCTGTTCGACGAGCCGCTGACGGTGATCGATCCCGAGCTGAAATGGCAGCTCCGCTCCAAGCTGAAGGCGTTGCATCGCGAGCTCGACCTCACGATGATCTACGTGACACACGACCAGACCGAGGCGCTGACCTTCGCCGACACCGTCGTCGTCATGCATGACGGCCGCGTGGTGCAGAGCGGTACACCTGCTGAGCTGTTCGACAAGCCGGCGCATACCTTCGTCGGCTATTTCATCGGCTCGCCCGGCATGAACATCCTGTCGGCCGAGGTGAGGGGGCGCGAGGCGCGCATTGACGGTCACGTCATCGCGCTGAACCGTGCTTACGACAATCTGCCTGTCGGCGCGAAGATCGAGATCGGCGTCCGTCCCGAATTCGTGGAGGTCGTGGCCCCCGCGCCCGGCCTGCTCACCGCGAAGATCGAGCGCCTCGACGACCTCGGCCGCATCCGTTTTGCGCGCGCCCGCTTCGGCGATGCCAAGCTCGCGGCGCGCGCGCCCGCGGGATTCACCAGCTCGGATGGCATGGCCGGACTGAAATTCGATCCGTCCCACGTCCACGTCTATGCCGACAGCCTTCTGGTGGAGGGGGCCGCCTGATGGACAAGACCGTCAACCAAAAAGCCTGGTTCCTGGTGCTGCCGGTGTTCCTGGTCGTCGCCTTCTCGGCGGTGCTGCCGCTGATGACGGTGGTGAACTATTCGATGCAGGACACCTTCGGCAACAACCAGTTCTTCTGGAACGGCGTCGGCTGGTTCAAGGAATTGCTCGATCCTTCGACCGATCTCGGGGGCCGCTTCCTCGCTTCCCTCGGACGCAACCTGTTCTTCTCGCTGGTGATCCTCGCGATCGAGGTGCCGCTCGGCATCGTCGTCGCGTTGTCGATGCCGCGCGAGGGCTGGACGGTGGCGGCCTGCCTCGTGATCCTCGCATTGCCGCTGCTGATTCCGTGGAACGTGGTCGGCACGATCTGGCAGATCTTCGGGCGTCCCGACATCGGGCTGCTCGGCTACGTCCTCAACGCCGCGGGCATCGACTACAATTACGTCTCCAACGACATCGACGCCTGGGTCACCGTCATCGTGATGGACGTCTGGCACTGGACCAGCCTCGTCGCGCTGCTCTGCTATGCCGGCCTGAAATCGATTCCCGAAGCCTATTACCAGGCCGCCCAGATCGACGGTGCCTCGCGCTGGGCCGTGTTCAAGGCGATCCAGCTGCCGAAGATGAATCGCGTCTTGCTGATCGCGGTGCTGCTGCGCTTCATGGACAGTTTCATGATCTACACCGAGCCGTTCGTCGTCACCGGCGGCGGGCCCGGCAACTCCACGACCTTCGTGTCGATCGAGCTCGTCAAGATCGCGCTCGGCCAGTTCGACCTCGGCAAGGCCGCGGCGCTGTCGCTGGTCTACAATCTGATCATCCTGATCGTCTGCTGGATCTTCTACACCGTCATGACCAATGCCGGCGCCGAACGGAAGGTTCAGGCGGAAAGTGAGCCGGCGGCGGAGCCGAAGCCTGCGGCCGCGCTCAAGCCCGTGCCCGCGCTCAAGCCAAAGGAAGGAGTGGCCTGATGCATTCGATTCCCGGCCGCCGCCTCATCATGGGGCTGTTCCTGATCTTCCTGCTGCTGCCGATCTACTGGCTCGTCAACATGAGCTTCAAGACCAACAGCGAGATCGTCTCGACGATGACGCTGTGGCCGCATACCCCGACGCTGCAGCACTACAAGCGCATCTTCACCGACGAGAGCTGGTATTCCGGCTACATCAACTCGCTGGAATATGTCGTTCTCAACACCATCATCTCGATCTCGGTGGCGCTGCCCGCGGCCTACGCCTTCTCGCGCTACCGCTTCCTCGGCGACAAGCATCTGTTCTTCTGGCTGCTGTCGAACCGCATGGCGCCGGCCGCGGTCTACGCGCTGCCGTTCTTCAATCTCTATTCGGCGATCGGCCTGTTCGATACGCCCTGGGCCGTCGCGCTCGCGCACTGCATCTTCAACGTGCCGCTGGCGGTGTGGATCCTCGAAGGTTTCGTTTCCGGCGTGCCGCGCGAGATTGATGAGACTGCCTTCCTCGACGGCTATTCCTTCCCGCGCTTCTTCATCAAGATCCTGGTGCCGTTGATCGCGAGCGGCATCGGCGTCGCCGCCTTCTTCTGCTTCATGTTCTCCTGGGTCGAGCTTTTGCTTGCGCGCACGCTGACCTCAGTGTCGGCCAAGCCGATCGCTGCGATCATGACGCGCACGGTGTCGGCATCGGGCATGGACTGGGGCCTCTTGGCAGCCGCCGGCGTGCTCACCATCATCCCGGGCGCGCTCGTGATCTGGTTCGTCCGCAATTACATCGCGAGCGGTTTTGCGCTCGGTCGCGTCTAAGGAGGCATCAATGGAATCGATCGCATGGATGGCCTGGACGCTGCCGACGGCGATCTTCTTCGCCGCGCTGGCCTGCACGCTCGCCGTGATGACGTGGCTTGCGGCGGTCTATCCCGAAGCCGAGCGCGTCGGCGTGCTCCGAATTCCGACCACGCGCGGCGACCGCCTGTTCATCTCGCTGATATCGGCGGCGGTCATCCACCTTCTCTGGATCGGCTTCTTCGGCACCGATGCGATCGCAACACTGCCGATCGGCGAGGAGGGCGTTGAAATCTCGCGCCTGTGGCTCGCAAGTGGAATTTCGCTGGTCACGGCCGTGCTCATTTTTTGCACGGTCTGAAGCTCGCGAAGGGACGGCCAGATCCGGGGGCAATCCGGGTCTGTATAAAAGTTTGTCGCTGCAACGGAGGAACAACATGCGACAGTTTAGGAGAAGGAAAGGCCCATTGACCAAGAATAGCTTTCTGACCATGTCCAGCGCCGCCGCCATCATTGCGGTGTCGTTCGCCGTCTCGGCGCCGGTCCGCGCCGCCGACGACGCCGTGATCCAGAAGTGGATCGCGGAATTCACGCCCTCGACGCTGTCGAAGGAAGACCAGAAGAAAGAGCTGGAGTGGTTCGCCAAGGCCGCCGAGCCCTTCAAGGGCATGGAGATCAACGTCGTCTCCGAGACCATCACGACTCACGAATATGAGTCGCAGACGCTGGCCAAGGCGTTCTCCGAGCTCACCGGCATCAAGCTCAAGCACGACCTCATCCAGGAAGGTGACGTCGTCGAGAAGCTGCAGACCCAGATGCAGTCCGGCAAGAACGTCTATGACGGCTGGATCAACGATTCCGACCTGATCGGCACGCATTTCCGCTACGGCCAGACCGTCGTGCTGTCGGACTACATGACCGGCGAGGGCAAGGACGTCACCGATCCCATGCTCGACGTCAACGACTTCATCGGCAAGTCGTTCACCACGGGGCCGGACGGCAAGCTCTATCAGCTGCCCGACCAGCAGTTCGCCAACCTCTATTGGTTCCGCTACGACTGGTTCACCAACGCCGACTACAAGGCCAAGTTCAAGGCCAAGTATGGCTACGAGCTCGGCGTGCCCGTGAACTGGTCCGCCTATGAGGACATCGCCGAGTTCTTCACCAACGACATCAAGGAGATCAACGGCGTCAAGGTCTACGGCCATATGGACTATGGCAAGAAGGACCCCTCGCTCGGATGGCGTTTCACCGACGCCTGGCTGTCGATGGCCGGCAACGGTGACAAGGGCATTCCGAACGGCCTGCCGGTCGACGAATGGGGCATCCGCATGGAAGGCTGCCGTCCCGTCGGCTCCTCGGTGGAGCGTGGTGGCGACACCAACGGTCCGGCCGCGGTCTACTCGATCACCAAGTACCTCGAGTGGCTGAAGAAGTACGCGCCGCCGCAGGCGCAGGGCATGACGTTCTCCGAAGCAGGCCCGGTGCCGGCGCAGGGTAACATCGCCCAGCAGATGTTCTGGTATACCGCTTTCACCGCCGACATGGTGAAGCCGGGCATCGCCGTGATGAACGCGGACGGTACGCCGAAATGGCGTATGGCTCCCTCGCCGCACGGTTCGTACTGGAAGGAAGGCATGAAGCTCGGCTACCAGGACGCCGGCTCCGTGACGCTGCTGAAGTCGACCCCGGCGGATCGCCGCAAGGCGGCCTGGCTCTATCTCCAGTTCATCATCTCGAAGTCGGTGAGCTTGAAGAAGAGCCATGTCGGTCTCACCTTCATCCGTGAATCCGACATCTGGGACAAGTCGTTCACCGAGCGTGCGCCGAAGCTCGGCGGCTTGATCGAGTTCTACCGCTCGCCCGCGCGCGTGCAGTGGACCCCGACCGGCAACAACGTGCCCGACTACCCGAAGCTCGCGCAGCTGTGGTGGCAGAACATCGGCGATGCGTCGTCCGGTGCGAAGACCCCGCAGCAGGCGATGGACGCGCTGGCCGCCGCTCAGGACTCCGTCATGGAGCGCCTGGAGAAGTCCGGCGTGCAGGGCGCCTGCGGTCCGAAGCTGCACAAGAAGGAGACGGCCGAATACTGGTTCGCCAAGGCCCAGAAGGACGGCACCATTGCTCCGCAGCGCAAGCTCGCCAACGAGAAGCCGAAGGGCGAGACCGTCGACTACGACACCCTGATCAAGTCGTGGCCGGCCACCCCGCCCAAGCGCGCGGAAGCGAAGTAAGCGGCGCGTAGCGTCACCAAATCGAAAGGCCGGGAGCGATCCCGGCCTTTTTCTTTGCGCTTCTGGCACAAGCGCGTCCACACATTCGATGTCATTGCCCGCGAAGGCGGGCAATCCAGTATTCCAGAGACGGTTGTGATCGAACCGAGAGGTCACGGCGTACTGGATGCCCCGCCCCCGTGCGCAATTGCGCACTAGGCGGGGCATAACAGCGGCTTGTGTGGATGGATGCTCCCTTACTCCGCCGGCTCGGCCGCCAGCGTCGGGTAATCCGTGTAACCCTTCGCACTGCCGCCGTAGAACGTGTTCTTGTCCCAGTCGTTCAGCGCTGCGCCCTGCTTCAGCCGCTCGACAAGGTCGGGGTTGGAGATGAAGGGTTTGCCGAAGGCGATGAGGTCGGCCGCATTGGTGTCCAGCACCTTGGTGGCGAGATCGAAATCGTAGCCGTTATTGGCGACATAGGCGCCGGCAAAGCGCTTGCGCAAGGATGCATAATCGAACGGCGCGATGTCGCGCGGGCCGCCGGTGGCGCCCTCGACGACATGGAGATAGACCAGCTTCAGCGCGCTGAGGCCGTCGACGATATGGTCGTACAGGGCTTGCGGGTTGGAATCCGAGATATCGTTGGCCGGCGTCACTGGCGAGATGCGGATGCCGGTACGGTCGGCACCGGCCTCGGCCACAACGGCCTTGGACACCTCCAGCATCAGCCGCGCGCGGTTCTCGATCGAGCCACCATAGGCATCGGTGCGCTTGTTGGCGCCGTCCTTGGCGAACTGCTCAAGCAAATAACCGTTGGCGCCGTGAATCTCGACGCCGTCGAAGCCGGCCTCCAGCGCGTTCTTCGTGGCGCGCTTGAAATCGTCGATAATCCCGGGGATTTCGGAGAACTCGAGCGCGCGCGGCTCGGAGACGTCGGCGAAGCCGCCGTTCACGAAGGTCTTGCCCTTGGCGCGGATCGCGCTCGGTGCCACCGGGGCTGCGCCACCCGCCTGCAGGTCGACATGCGAGATGCGGCCGACATGCCAGAGCTGGATGAAAATCTTGCCGCCGCGCGCATGGACCTTGTCGGTGACCTTGCGCCAGCCGGCCACCTGCTCCTTCGAATAGATGCCGGGAGTGTCCTGGTAGCCTTGACCCTGCTGCGAGACCTGGCTTGCTTCGGTGATCAGGAGGCCGGCCGAGGCGCGCTGGCCGTAATAGTCGGCGGCGAGTACGCCGGGCACGAAAGTACCGGGCACCGCGCGGTTGCGCGTCAGCGGGGCCATGACGAGACGATTGGCCAGCGTGATCGGGCCGAGCTTGTAGGTCTCAAACAATTTGGTCGAACGGCTCATGGGGAATGCTTCCAGGGGTGTGAGGTCCCGAACACTTGTGCATCGCGACATCAGGCGCAAGGGAGAAGCCATACGGAAAGTGCAGGCGAGCTACGCGACGGGGCCCGCGTAGCATAATTCATGTGCGATTTTGGCCGTGACAGTGGATTACGACTGCCACGGCCGTGCAATTTCGCAAATCAGTTCGCGCCCATAAAATCCCGCTTGCCGATCTCGACGCCGTTGTGGCGCAAAATGCCGTGGGCGGTCGTGGCGTGGAAATAGAAGTTCGGCAGCGAGAACGCGCTCAGGAATTGCTGGCCCTTCATGGTGATGGATTTGTCGGGGCCGGCGGGGAAGGTGACGTCCTTGGTCTCGGCACCTTCGAATTGCTCGGGCTTGAACGACTTCACATAGTCGATGGTCTTGGCCAGCCGCTGCTTCAATTCCGTAAAGCTGGTTTCGGTGTCGGGCGTCGAGGGCACCTCGCTATGGGTCAGCCGGGCGCAGCCCTTGGCGGCGAAATCGCTGACGAGCTGGACCTGCTTCGACAGCGGCAGCATGTCCGGGAAGAGGCGCGAGCCGAGCAGGACACTGGGGTCGATCTTCCTTGGCCGCGCAATGCGCCTCGGCTTTGGTGAGCAGGCCGGTGAGGCTGTTCAGCATTTGCAAATAGGCGGGGACGGCCGCGTCGTAGAGGGACATGTGATGCTCGCTTGTGAATGGGAAATCTCAGGAGAAAACCTGAGCTACTCACATGGGAGGCTCACGGAAAAATACAATCGCGGAAGCGGCTTGTGCAGTGCGAAAATTCTACCTCACCATCCCCGCCGGCTGCGCCTGCGCCGTGGCGCCGCGCATGCGCGCCAGCAGGTCGGCGGTCGGCCAGGAATCGGCCGGGAGGCCGTGCTTGATCTGCATCGCCTTGACGGCCGCGCGGCTCTGCTGGCCCAGCACGCCGTCGACCTTGCCGACATTGAAGCCTGCACGCACCAGCAGTTGCTGCAATTCCTTGAGCTCGTTGAACGGCAGCTGCGCCACCGGCGCCGTCGGCTTGCGCATCGGCGCGGCACCTGCAATGCGCGAGGCGAGATAGCCTGCGGTGGTCGAATAGATCAGCGAGTTATTCCACTCGGTGTAGGCCGCGAAATTCGGGTACGCCATGAAGGCCGGACCATTGCGTCCCATCGGCAGCAGCACGGAGGCTGCGAGATTATCATTCGGCAGCGGCCGGCCATCGGGATAGGTGACGCCAAGCTGCGCCCATGTCGAGCGCGGCTCTCGTACCGTGAGATCGGTCTTATCCCACGGCAGGTTTTGCGGCACCTTGATCTCTTCCAGCCACGGCTCGCCGCGCCGCCACTTCAGGCCGTTGGCGATGTAGTTCGCGGTCGAGCCGATCACGTCGGCTGGCGACCGCAACAGGTCGCGCCGTCCGTCGCCGTCATAGTCGACAGCGTAGCTGCCGTAATGCACGGGCAGGAACTGGGTCTGCCCGAGCTCGCCGGCCCAGGAGCCGATCATCTCGTCGGGATGCAGATCGCCGCGGTCGATGATCTTCAACGCGGCGATGGTCTCGCCCACGAACATCTCCGAGCGCCGGCAGTCATAGGCGAGCGACACCAGCGATTTCAGCGTCGGCAGATTTCCCATGTTGGCGCCGAAGTCGCTCTCCAGCCCCCAGAACGCGGCGATCACCGCCGGCGGCACGCCATATTCCTTTTCGGCTCGTGCAAACGCGGCAGCGTATTGCTTGATGTGCTGCTGCCCGTTCTGCATGCGATAGGGCGCCGCCATGCGTCCGGCGAATTCGGTGAAGAGCTGGCCGAACACGCGCTGACCGCGGTCGCGGTTGACGATGCCCTGGTCGTAGACGAGGTAGGGCGAGGCCTCCGCGATCGTCCGCTGCGATACGCCGCCGGCCACAGCCTGTTGCTTCACGTCGGCGAGAAAGCGATCGAAGCTCGCACCGTTGTGGCACGACGCCGCACGCGGCGAGGCTGCGGTGGTCCTGGGCGCCACGGGTTTGGCGGGCGGCGGTACGAACTGGGCGGAGGCGGTGGCGGAGCATGCGAGGAGCGCGACGGCCGCGATCAGAAATCGGGTCTGGACCATAGGGGTTCCGGTGGGGAAGGGGCAGGCGTGGATTCGCCCGAAGTTTAGGTGAACTGATGGCCTCAGGCCATCCTTTCCGTGCCATGCCAGCATATGGAATGCGAGTGGATGCCGGCCTAGCCGAACAGCCGCATCAGCAGCGCTTTCCCGACCGGGAGCGCCCTGACGCCCTGATAGGCGCGAACATACTCGCCGGCATAGAACGCCCTGATCGCATGCACGCGTGTATCCATGCCTTCCTCGAAACGCACCGCGAATCCATCCGCGGTCCGCCGCACCACGACCGCGGCGATCGGGCGGCCATAGATCCGGCATTCGATCGCGCTGCCGGGGTGCGGCGGATCGGGATCGATCAGGCGGGCGCCGGTGATCGAGATGTCGGCGAGCCGCGCGAGATGCGACTTGCCGTGCTGGCGCAGCAGCACCGTCTCATTGCGATCAAAACGCTCCGCCTTGCGCTTGCGCGGTTGCTCGATGCAGACGAAGCAGACCACGGTGAGGATGAACGCGTTGTAGAGGCTCCAGGTCAGGGCCAGCCCGCCGTAGGCGATGTTCTCGCCGCGCAGGTGCAGGATGAAGGCGTAGGCGATGGCGGCGAGCGTGATGAGAAGCGCGCAGCCATAGAGCCGCAGCAGCGGCCATTCGACAAATCTCCTGTCCCGGTTCCCGCCTTTCGCCGTGACCTTGAACTTGTGTCCTTTCGGCTTCAGCAGACCGGTTGCCACCGCCTTCAGCACTGCGGGCGCGGCGATGAGTTGCGACACGTCCGTCATCATGGCCAGCGAGCGGCCGTGCGACAGCCAGGCCATGCTCAGGCTGTGCCAGACATAGAACGGCAGAAAGAACTGGAGCAGCTCGTTCAGGTCGGCCCGGACCGCCTTGATGCCGAAGAGCAGGAACAGCCAGGGCACCACGAGGCCCGCCACCTTCGACGTGTAGACCGCGGACCAGCTCATGAAAGCATCGACCAGCGAGAGTCGGTCGATGAAGGAGAGCTTCGACTCCCTCGACAGCGGTCCGCTGCGGCCGCGCACGATTTGCATCAAGCCGAGGCACCAGCGGGCGCGCTGGGTGATGTATTCCTTCAACCCTTCCGGCGCGAGCCCGATCGTCAGCCGCTCGTTGAGATAGATCGTGTTGAGGCCGCGTTCCTTCAGGCGAAGGGTGACGAGATAGTCTTCAGTGACGGAATCGGTCGGAAATCCGCCGATCAGCATCAGTCCGTCGTAGCGAATGAGCGATGAGGTGCCGCAGCAGAATGCGACGCCCCAGGCGTCCTTCGCCGGCAGCAGGATGTCGAAGAAGAAGCGTTGCTCGTCCGGCCAAACGTCGGTTGCAGCAAGGTTGCTCTGGATCGGGTCGGGATTGATGAAGTGCTGCGGCGTCTGCACCACCCCGACCGAAGCATCGTCCATGAGCGAGATGGTCCGCGCCAGGAAGTCGGGCCGCGGCACGAAGTCCGCATCGAGGATGGCCACGAATTGCGGCGGCTTCGGCATCGCACCGACATGTCGGAGCGCATGATTGATATTGCCGGCCTTGGCGTGATGGTTGTCGGGCCGCGTGAGATAATGGCAGCCGAGTTCACCCGTGAGTCGCCGCAGCCAGGGCCGTCGGCCGTCGTCGAGCACCCAGACGCGGTAGTTGCCGTACGTCATGCCGGTCGCGCCGATGATCGTGCGCTCGAGGATCGATCGTTCCTCGTTGTAGGTGCAGATGAACACGTCGATCAGCGGCGCGCCCGGATCGAAGGCGCGGCTATCGATCCTGGCTGATCTGGAACGATCGATTGTTCGGCTCAGGAACAGCAGAGACAAACTGACCGCGACGAGCGAGGCCGCTTCCAGCAGCATGAAGGGATAGCCGATCACGGCATCCGCGGTCAGATGAGGCGGCGGGAGAGTCGCTGTGACGCGCCAATGGAGATAGCGGAGCAGGAAAACGAGTGACACGATGGCCAGGAACGAGCGTGCCATCGTGCTGTCGCGCCTGAGCAGCGGCACGATCGCCATGAAGGCGCCGAGCGCAATCAGGCCGGGCGTCAGCGCCGTCGTCACGGCGCGGTCTCTTGCCTTGCAAACACCACGCGGCCGGTGCGTCCCACCGTGCAGGCGTGGGCAGCGCCATCACCGAGCGCAACCGTCACGCGATAGGGCTCCTTGCTCAGCGCGTCGGGATTGATGGCGAGATTGGCGGGCGCGCCGGCGGCGCCGGTCAGGTTGACCACGGTGCCGGAAATCGCTGCGCCGCCGTCGTTCGGCTCGAAGGTCGCGTGGTCGCCGAGCTGCAAACGGTTGTAGACGTTCTCGGTGACGTTCGCGGTGATGACGGCGCCGCTGCAATCGAGCACCTTGAGCAGCGGTTGGCCGGCTTGCACGTCCTCGCCCGGCGAGGTCATCATCTCCCAGACGCGCCCTGTGACGGGTGTCGTGATGTTGGCTTCGGACAGATCGGCGAAGCGAACCTCTTCGGTGATGATCTCGCTGGCGAGCCAGGCGATCTCGGTGTCGGTGCGTGCGAGGTCGGCCTCGAGGTCGCCGGCACGCTGGCGCATCTCTTCCTCGCGCTGCACCGAGCTCGGCCGGTCGTTGTAGCTGTCGCCGAGGAAGGAGCCGTTCCGTGCCGCGGTAAGCTCGACCTTGGCCGCGTCCAGCCGCTTGCGCGCACCGAGCTCGATCTGCTGCGACACGGAGAGCTCGCGCGTCAGCCGTGCCAGCTCGACGGTCGAGACATTGCCGGATTTTGCCAGCGAGGATGCGCGGTCGACCGCGGCACTGGCTTCCTCCCGCCGCGCTGCGGCGGCCTCGATCGAGGTCTGGATCTCGGCGATCCGGGCCTCGAGCTGGAGCACGCGCCCGTCGCGGAATTGCGTCGCCTGCCGCGCCAGGTCCTTTTGCGCTACCTGGGCCGAGGCAAGCTTGGCGGCAAGGCTCGGCCGCTCGTTCTCCAGGCGCGATTTCTGCCGCCGGAGATCGTCGAGCCGGGTGCGATCGCCGCGCGGGTTGACCACGCGCAGGACCACGGTCCCGGCGTCGAGCCTGGCCTGATCGGTCAAGCGCTGCGCGGCTGCCACACGGCCGCCGATCGGCGTGCGCAGGGTGACGAGGCGGGAATTCAACACGGCCTCGACGCTCGAATACTCCCAGACCGCGCGCAGCGGCAGCCAGCCGAAAATGGCGATGAGGGCAAGTCCGATCGCGATCTTCGCGCCGCGCCTCAGATGTGGCCAGCGCCGCTGCGATTCCGGCTGTGTCTGCGCATCGGGTGCGGGGCCGGGCTCGTCATTGGCGAACATCTGCTCGTACAGCGCCTCCTGCAAACCCTTCGCGTCAGTCCTCGCGTCGATCTTGGCGTCAATCTTGGCGTCGTGAGGGGAGGGAGCAGATGCGGGATCGACGGAAGCGGCGCTCGAGCGGTCCATCATGACGGTCACCTTGCTGACGGGGTGCCAACGGAACCGGTCAATGCGCCGCGACCGTGCGGCGTGCCCGGTTACCACGAATTAAGCCGCGATTGCGCTTTCCAGGTTGCTAAACGTCTGCGGGTGTTTTTCCGCAAATCCCGCTCAAGCTTTAGCGGCGCGGGAAAGGCTGACGCCACGATGGAATGTGCGGCCGGGCGACGCACGAACCTTGCGGTAGCGGGCAGCATTCATACCTCCGGGGTGCCGGCCAGAGGTTCGCCCGCGGCCGCCTTGGGAGACGGCCATGAACTATTTTCGTACCGCAATGCTGCTCGCAGGCCTCACCGCCCTGTTCATGGGCGTCGGCTATCTGATCGGCGGCGCCTCCGGCGCCATGATCGCGCTCGTCATTGCCGCGGCAACGAATCTTTTCACCTACTGGAACTCCGACCGCATGGTGCTCTCGATGTACGGCGCCCATGAGGTCGATCGTTCGACCGCACCGGAGCTGGTCGGGCTGGTCGCGGAACTTGCGGGCCGGGCAGGCTTGCCGATGCCGCGCGTGTTCCTGATGGATGAGGCGCAGCCCAACGCGTTCGCGACCGGCCGCAATCCGCAAAACGCCGCCGTCGCCGTCACCACCGGCCTGATGCGCCAGCTCAGCCGCGAGGAGCTCGCCGGCGTGATCGCGCACGAGCTCGCCCATATCAAGAATCACGACACGCTGCTGATGACGATCACTGCGACCATCGCCGGCGCGATCTCCATGCTGGCGCAGTTCGGCATGTTCTTCGGCGGCAACCGCGAGAACAACAATGGTCTCGGCATCGTCGGCTCGATCCTGATGATGATCCTCGCCCCGCTCGGCGCCATGCTGGTGCAGATGGCGATCAGCCGCACCCGCGAATATGCCGCGGACAATCTCGGTGCGCGCATCGCGGGGCAGCCGATGTGGCTGGCTTCCGCGCTGGTGAAGATCGAGGGCGCCGCGCATCAGGTGCCGAACTATGAGGCCGAGCGAAACCCCGCGACCGCGCACATGTTCATCATCAATCCGCTGTCGGGCCATGGCGTGGACAATCTGTTCGCCACCCATCCCTCGACGCAGAACCGCATCGCGGCGCTTCAGCAGCTCGCGGCCGAGCTCGGCACGCGGCCGGCGCCGTCGGTTGGCGCCAATGAGAACTATCCGCCGCGCGGCCCATGGGGGCGCTCGTCCTCGCGTGGTCCCTGGGGCTGATATGGTACCTGCGGCAATTTGCGGTCGGCTTTGTGACCTGGCGCACACAGGATCGTCGGAGCCGGTGTTAAGACCCCGACGAGACACTTCCTTCGAAAGGGGATGCGTGACCGGCTCGCTGCCGGCCACCGTCGAAGATGACCAGAGCTGCCGTACCATTGCTGATCGTCCTGTGCGTGCTCGTCGGCCTGTCCACGCACATGGTCGTCAATTGCGGCGACGAGGACGATCCCGACATCTGCTCGGCCGTGATCGGCTTCTCGCCGCTGCGCGGCTCGCTGATCGCCTTTGCCTATGAGGGGCGCGGACGGATCGCGCTGCGCCATGGCGACTTCAGGCGGGCGGTCGCCGATTTCAACGAGGCCATTCACCTCAATCCCAATCGCGCCTCGCTCTATCGCGACCGCGCGCTCGCGCGCCGTCAGAGCGGCGATCTCGAACTCGCCATCGCCGACTATGACGAGGCGATCGCGCATGATCCCAAGCGCGCTGCGCCCTATCACCAGCGCGGTCTCGCGCTCGCCGCCACGGGCGATCTCGACCGCGCGATTCTGAGCTACAACACGGCGGTTCGCCTCGACCCCTCGGACGCCCAGGCCCGCCTCGACCGTGGCCTGGCGTTCCTCGCCCGTGGCCAGGCCGATGATGCGCGCGCCGATTTCGAGGCGGCGCTGGCGCTGCCGGCCGGCAAGGACGGCCGCACCCGCGAAGCCGCGCGCGCCAGGCTCGCTGAGCTCGCCAGCGCCGAGCCGACGCAGGTGTCAGTGCCGAGGCGGTGAGGGGGCTCTATCCACCGAATCCTGGAATCGCAGGGTGGGCAAAGGCGCCCTTGGGCCGTGCCCACGATCTCTACAATACGGCAACAGACGCGTGGGCACGCTTCGCTTTGCCCAACCTACGGCGCTGATTGTGCGGAGGGATACTCCTCATCCGCCTACTTCGCCTTCTTGGCTTTGGCCTTCTTTGCCTTCGCGGCCTTCTTTGCCGGCTTCTCTTCCTTCGCCTTCTTCTCGACCTTCGCCGCAACCGGGGTGCTGGCGGCAAGCCGCATTGAGCGCGCGTAGCTGTCGGCGACGTTGTCAGCGGACATCTGCAGGCGCTTGGCGGCGGCAGTGGCCTGCTCCATGGTGGCCTTGGCCATCATCTTGAAGCGGTCGCCGGTCTCCTTGCCCTTGGCCTTGGCCGCCAGGCCGTTGAAGCGATCCCGCCGCTCCTTGGCGCGGGTCATCAGGCCCGTATGCAGCTGTCTGGCCAGTTGCCGGATCACGACATCCAGGTCGGCGTCCGCCATGTTGTTCTATCCTCTTCGAAAAATGGGTCTCGATGCGGGCGGGACTATGCAGATCGGGCCCCGCCTTGGCAATTCCCGCCTGGGCGTCATCCGCAGCTTCCGGCCTGCAAAACAAAAAAGCCGCGCATTTCGCGCGGCTCTTTGGCTGATGTGGCTAATGCAGCTCTACGTTCGCCTCACTTCAGCGAGGCGACCGGGCCGTTTGCCGCCGCCGGCTCCGGGTCGAAGCCGAACACGCCGACCAGGTATTTGTAATAGTCCGGCATCTTCTCCTTGAGCGTCTCGCGCGACTTCGGATCGTGGAATTCGCTCTTTCCGGCCAGGAAGATGCTGGCGGTCACGGCAAAGAACTCCATGGGGTTCTTCAACGCATAGGATTCCTTGGGGAGCAAGTCCTTGGACTTGGCAAGGGCGAAGTAGGCGATCACGCCCTTGTTGGCGTAGCCGTCCGGCAACAGCCGCGCGTGATAGGCGTGCAGGAACTCGTGCAGCAGCACCGCCTCCTTTTCGTAGCGCATCATGTCCGGCCGCAGCATGATCACGCCGAGGCCCGAATCGACCGCGAGGTCGACGGCGTTCGGATTGGTCCAGCGCTGCTTGTCGTGGTCCCAGACCGTCAGCGTCCGCGGCACGCGGCGTTCGACGTTGGGAGCGACGCGGCCGTAGCAGGCGGTGGCGGCGCCTTCGTCAAGGCAGGCGAGCTCGCTGGCGATGATCGGCACGGTGCGGAAGAAGCGCAGCACGCGCGGCGACAGGCCGGCCGCCTCGACCGCGTCGATCTGGCTCTTCAGATTGTCGGTGAGCTTGTCGACATCCTTGCGGTCGGAGTTCTCCGACAGGTCGAACATGTAGCCGCGGTAGCTCTGGAAGCCCGGCGGCAGCGACTGCGCTGCATTGGCGTCGAGCGATCCGGCTTGGGATGGATTGGCGAAGAGCGCGCCGACAATGGTTGCGGTCAACAGCAACGCAATGCGCATGATGAACCCCCTGATGTCACTTCGCCCGGCAGAATAGGCCACCGTTGTTTGCGAAAAGTGAGTGGGGCAAGACTAAGGCACCGATGTTGAGGCGTGCTTAACCGTTGGTTGCAGATCGCTGCGGGGGATTAGGGTGGGGTTAACCAAGCGTGGATTGGTGCCGCACTTCGGCGTAACATCCAGTCCGGGCACCAGGCCCGTAAATCGAGACAGCCGGTAGGAGGATGCCATGTATGCCGCCATCCGTCAGGCCAAGGCGAAAAGCGGGAGCGCGGAAGAGCTGGCGCGCCGCATCAAGGACGGCGCCGTTCCGATCATCAGCGACGTCGACGGTTTCCGCGCCTATTACGTCGTCTATGCCGGCGACGACACGGTGACCGCGATCTCGATCTTCGACAAGTTCGAGCAGGCGGAGGAGGCGAACCGGCGCGCGATCGCCTGGATCGAGAAGGATCTCGGGCCGTTGCTTGCGGGGCATGCGAGCGCGGCTGCGGGGCCGGTGATCGTGCATACGCTGGCGTAGGGCCTTGTTTGCGATAGTGGCGAGCAGCGGCCGCATATTCGGTCGTCATGCCCGGGCTTGTCCCGGGCATCCACGTCTTTCCTCGCACGCTGAAGCGCGTGGATGGCCGGGTCAAGCCCGGCCATGACGGAGGAGAGAGTGCCCCTTACAACTCCCGCGCATTCGAGAACGCGAAGCTCGACACCCGCCGCGTCGTCTCGTCCAAAATCAGCGTGCGCGTGATCGGCGGCTCGGCGCGCTGGGCGCAGTTTTCGCGCTCGCAGAGGCGGCAGTTGACGCCGATCGGCGTGCCTTCGGTCTTCTCCAGGTCGACGCCGGCGGCGTAGGTCAGGCGCGCGGCGTGACGGATCTCGCAGCCGAGCCCGATGGCGAAGCGGGGTTGCGGCAGCGGGTGCGGCGCGACGGGGCGGCGTACCATCTGCGCGATCGAGAAATAGCGCGTGCCGTCGGACAGCTCGATCACCTGCTTGAGCAGGCGATCCGGCGTGTCGAAGGTCGAGTGCACGTTCCACAGCGGACAGGTGCCGCCGAACTTCGAGAACGGGAAGGTGCCGGAGGAGAAGCGCTTCGAGACGTTGCCGGCATTGTCGACGCGGAGCAGGAAGAACGGAATTCCGCGCGCATTCGGCCGCTGCAAAGTGGTGAGACGGTGGCAGACCTGCTCGAAGCCGGAATTGAAGCGTTGCGCCAGCACGTGGATGTCGTAATTCAGGGCCTCGGCCGCGGCGAGGAACGCGGGGTAGGGCATCATCACGGCCGCTGCAAAATAGTTGGCGAGCGTGATGCGGAACAGTCGGCGCGGCGCGTCGTCGAGCGGTCCGGCGCGGCCGATGATGCTCTCGAGATGCTGCGCGCATTCACCGAGGCCGAGCTGGAAGGCGAGCTGGAAGGCGCGGCCGGGCGGATCGACCAGCTCGGAGATCAGCAACTGGCGGCGATGGCGATCGAAACGCCGCAGCGTCTCGCGCATCACGTCGACCGGCATGACGCGGGTCTGGATCGAATGCTTTTCACGCAGCCGCGCCGCGAGCGCTGCATAGAGCCCCTCGGCCGGCACGTTCAGCTCATCGCGAAGGGCCTCCGCGGCCTGCTCGAGCTCCGGAAAATAGTTGCGGTTGGCCTCGATCAGCTCGCGCACGCGCTCGACCGGATTGGCCTCATAGCGCGTGCCGACGTCGCGGTCGGCCATCTGCGCCGCCGCCAGCGTTTCGCCCTGACGCGCCTCGGTATAGGCGGCGTAGAGCCGCTGCAGCGCATGGGTAACGCCGGGGCAGAGCTCGGCGAGGTCGCGCAGCTCCTGCTTGGGCACGTCGATCTGGCGGAACAGCGGATCGGAGAAGATCTCGTTGAGCTCGGCGAAGAAGCGATCCTCGTCGGCGGTGGCGAGGTCGCGCAAATCGAGGTCATAGGTCTCGGCCAGCCGCAGCAGGATCTGCGCCGTCACCGGGCGCTGGTTGCGCTCGATCAGGTTGACATAGCTCGGCGAGATCCCGAGCCCCTCGGCGATTTGGGTCTGCGACAGCCCCAGTTGCTGCCGGATCCTGCGGAACCGCGGGCCGACGAAGAGTTTCTTGCCGGAATTGGCGGGCATTTCTCAGGACTCCATGCACATTAAGGACAGTCTAGCTGACCTATAATTTTTACAAGATTTACAAAATAACATCTATTACATGTTCTGATGTTACATGACATCACCAATAAAAAACAAGCCATCTATACGAAGTTTCTGTTTTCGCGTTTAGCTCCTGACACGCATCTCGCAATGCACTGTCAAGAATGTCGATGGCAGCTATCGCCTTCGTCAGCGAAAGGATCAGGCACATGAACTACCAGCCGCGCGGCATCAGCACCCTTCAGGGCCCGGGTTCGTATCAGAACGAGGTCGAGGCGGCCCAAGCGCTCCTCAAGACCCAGCCGACCTGGAACGGGGTGACGGCCGAGGCCGTCGCACGCATGCGCCTGCAGAATCGCTTCAGGACCGGCCTCGACGTCGCCCGCTACACCGCGGCCTTGATGCGGGCCGACATGGCCGCCTATGACAACGACCCCACCAAGTACACCCAGTCGCTGGGCTGCTGGCACGGTTTCATCGCCCAGCAGAAGCTGATCTCGGTCAAGAAGCACTTCGGCGGCAAGACCGATCGCACCTATCTGTATCTCTCGGGTTGGATGATCGCGGCGCTGCGCTCCGAGTTCGGCCCGCTGCCCGACCAGTCGATGCATGAGAAGACTTCGGTGCCGGCGCTGATCGAAGAGCTCTACACCTTCCTGCGCCAGGCCGACTCGCGCGAGCTCAATGACATCTTCCGCAGCCTGGATGCCGCCCGCAAGGAAGGCGACAAGGCGAAGGAGAAGGAGCTGATCGAGAAGATCGACAACTTCCAGACCCATGTCGTCCCCGTCATCGCCGACATCGACGCCGGCTTCGGCAACGCCGAGGCGACCTACCTGCTCGCCAAGAAGATGATCGAAGCGGGCGCCTGCGCGCTGCAGATCGAGAACCAGGTCTCCGACGAGAAGCAGTGCGGCCACCAGGACGGCAAGGTCACCGTGCCGCACGAAGTGTTCATCGCGAAGATCCGCGCCTGCCGCCACGCCTTCCTCGAGCTCGGCGTCGAGGACGGCGTCATCGTGACCCGCACCGACTCGCTCGGCGCCGGCCTGACGCAGCAGATCGCCGTCAGCCACAAGCCCGGTGACATCGGCGACCAGTACAACAGCTTCCTCGATTGCGAGGAAATCACCGCGGAGAACGCCCGCAACGGCGACGTCATCATCAACCGCAACGGCAAGATGATGCGTCCGAAGCGGCTGCCCTCCAATCTGTATCAGTTCCGCCCCGGCACCGGCGAAGACCGCTGCGTGCTGGACAGCATCACCTCGCTGCAGAACGGCGCCGACCTGCTCTGGATCGAGACCGAGAAGCCGCATATCGAGCAGATCGCCAAGATGGTCGATCGCATCCGCAAGGTCATTCCGAATGCGAAGCTGGCCTACAACAACTCGCCGTCCTTCAACTGGACGCTGAACTTCCGTTGGCAGGTCTACGACGCGATGAAGGAAGCCGGCAAGGACGTCAGCAAGTACAACCGTGCCGAGCTGATGAAGCCGGAATACGACGATACGCCGCTGGCGCAGGAAGCCGACGAGCGCATCCGCACCTTCCAGGCGGATTCGGCCAAGCGTGCCGGCATCTTCCATCACCTGATCACGTTGCCGACCTACCACACGGCGGCGCTCTCGACCGACAATCTGGCGAAGGAGTATTTCGGCGACCAGGGCATGCTCGGCTACGTCAAGAACGTCCAGCGCGCCGAGATCCGTCAGGGCATCGCCTGCGCCAAGCACCAGAACATGGCCGGCTCCGACATCGGCGACGACCACAAGGAATACTTCGCCGGCGAGGCAGCCCTGAAGGCGGGCGGCGCCCACAACACGATGAACCAGTTCGGCTAACGCAGCACGCTATTGGACAGGAGACTGACAATGACCAAAGGCAGCAATTTCTGGGTGATCGGCGGCGAGTTCGGTTCGATGAACTTCCACAAGCTCGTGGAAGGCTCTGCCCAGGTGCAGGGTCCGTTCAAGACCCGCAAGGAGGCCGAGGACGCCTGGCGCACGGTCTCGGAAGAGAACCGCCACAAGGCCGGCGTCCGCTTCTCCATCGTGGAAGAACCGTCGCGCGTCTCGGCCTAAAGGGCCTGGCTGCCGACCTGAATTAAGAAGACGTCCAAGGACGGATGGTCTCATCCAGGCTCTGCCTGGGTGGGATCGTCTGTTTTTGGCACAGGTCAATCGCCTGTGGGTGCCGTAAGTCTCTGGAATTATGGGCCCTTTGCGGGCCTCGTGGTTGCTGATAGGTTAATGGAGGAAAGTCGAGGACGAGGCCGACAATGTCAGAGCCCGAGACCAGCGGGACCCATCCCGGCCAGCCACGCCCGGTGCGGCTGCGCGATGCGCTGCTGCGCGCGCGCATCGAGGCCGCCGACCGGACCGGCGTCGTCGTCGATCTCAGGGACGCCGAGGTGGCGCGGCTTGAGATCCTCAACGACGCGCTCGATCCCCTGTTCGCGCAGGTGCCTGACAGGATCGATCTGTTCGACCGCGGCATCAGCCAGGGCGATACGCCCAGACTCTGGATCGACGTCGTCGCCCACATCGTGATGGGGCGCGACAAGCGGATGTACCGCTTCGTCCAGGACACCCGCTTCGGCCGTATCGTGCTCGCCGAATCGCACGACACCGCTGTGATCGTCGAGGCCGTCACCGACTATGTCGCGCGCCGCATGGTCGAGCGCGAGCATGCGATGGTGGTCCCGCCCGAACCGAAGCCCGCGGTCGCGCTGCCGCCGCGCCGCTCGCGCCTGTGGCCGTTCGTGTTCGGCTTCGTGCTCGGCGCCGCCGCCTTGTTCGGCCTCGCCGTGCTGGCGGCCTTGCGGAGCTGGTGAATTTCTCTCCGTCGTCATTCCGGGGCGCGCGAAGCGCGAACCGGAATCCATTCATCGTCACGTAGTGCGGACCGATAGATTCCGGGTTCATGCTTCGCATGCCCCGGAATGACATCGGGTCTAAATCAACCTTACATGCTTGATCTGCCCAATCTGAAACCCAGCCCCAAGGCTCCGCACCGTCTGCTCGCAGCGCCAGCCGGCATTGTCCTTCTCGATCGTGAAAAGGTTGTAGGCCGCGGCCGGATAGCGCCCGTGCGCGAGCGCGGAGGCCGAGGGCACGCCGAGCGCGGGAATGTTGCCGTTGGGACCCTCGAACCACATCGTCGAATGAATGTGGTCGTGCCCGTGCAGGATCAGTTCGACGCCGTGGCGCTTGAGCAGCGCCAGCAGCGCGGCCGAATCTGTCATCCGCTTCTGCCGTGCATCGGACTTCAGGGGATGGTGCACCAGCAGCACGCGGAAGACGTCCTCGGCCGCGAGCCGTTCGAGCATTGCTGCAAGAGAGTCGAGCTGATCGCGCCCGAGCGTGCCCGTCGCCATCAGCGGCAGGGTCGGCACCGCCGTGGACAGGCTGATCAGCGCGAGCGGCCCACGCCGGCGCACGCTCGGAAAGCCGATGCCGCCGTCGTCGCCGGCAAGATAGGGCGCAAACGTTTCGCCGAAGCGATGCGAGGTGGCGCGGACATAGGCGTCGTGATTGCCGGGAATCGTGGTGACGCGGTCGGGCGGGCCGACGCCCTCGAGCCAGGCGCGGGCAGGGGCGAACTCGGCTTCCAGCGCGAGGTTGACGAGATCGCCCGTCACCGCGATGTGGTCGGGCGCCTGCGCCTTCATGTCGGCGACCAGCGCATCGAGCACCTCGCGGCGCTGGTACTTGTGGCGGTTGCGCGTCCAGTTGACGTAGCCGAGCACGCGCTTGCCGGCGAGCTCGATCAGCCGCGGTTTCGGCAAGGGCGCTAAATGCGGATCGGACAGATGGGCGAGCGTGAAGGGGGCCAGCGTGTTGGGAGTCATGGCGTGCGATTGCCTCGCTATTGCTACGTTGTAATGGCAAGGTCGCGAGGACTGTGCAAGCGGGGCCGGGACAGCGGCCTCAAGGAAGCCTGATGGGAGATCGTCTGGACCGTATTCGACGAAAATTCGAGCCGCTGCTTCGGCGAGTCTTCCACGCCTATTTCCTCATCGTCCGCGGCATGACGCTCGGTGTCCGCGCCGTGGTGCTGGATGCCGAGAATCGGGTGTTTCTGGTCAGGCACAGCTACGTCAGCGGCTGGTACCTGCCCGGCGGCGGCGTCGACCACGGCGAGAGCATGGAGCAGGCGATGCGGCGCGAGCTCAAGGAGGAGGGCGACATCGACCTCACCGGCGAGGCCGTACTGCACGGCATCTTCCTCAACAGCCACGTCTCCCGCCGCGACCACGTCGCGGTCTACGTCGTCAGGCAGTTCAGGCAGGACCGCCAGCCCGAGCCCAACCGCGAGATCGTCGAGTGCGGGTTCTTCGCGCTCACGGCGCTGCCCGAGGGCACCACGCGAGGGACGCGGCTGCGGATCGCCGAAGTGCTGGACGGCAAGCCCCCGATTGCGACGTGGCGCTGAGGGCGGCCTGTGCTGGTGCGTCAGGATTTGGGAGTTGAACGAATGCAAGCCGAGGGTTTCAGAACACGTCTCCCATCGACCTTGAAAAGGAGCTGAGCGCCTTGTTGCCCGATGGACCGCGCTGCGTTCAGGTGCTATCCCGCGAATTGACATGACCGATCTTTCACTGACCATTCTCCCCGAGGCCGCTGGCGATGCCCAGTCGATCGAGCGGCTGCACGAACGTACCTTCGGTCCCGGCCGCTTCGTCCTCAGCGCCTACCGGATCCGCGAGCACGTCGACCATGTGCTCGAATTGTCCTTCACCGCGCGCATCGGCACGCTGCTGGTCGGCTCGGTCAGGCAATTGCCGGTGCTGGTCGGCGAGACGCCGGCGCTGCTGCTCGGGCCGCTGACGGTCGAGCCGCCGTTCCGCGGCCGCGGTGTCGGCCGTCTGCTGATGGAGCGCGCGCTAAAGGACGCGAAGGCGAAAGGTCACCGCCTCGTGCTGCTCGTCGGCGACGAGCCCTATTACAGCCGCGTCGGCTTCAAGCCGGTCCCGAAAGGCCGCGTCACCATGCCCGGGCCGGTCGACGCCGCCCGCATCCTGGTGTTCGAGCTCGTCGACGGCGCCTTCGAAGGCGTGTCGGGCCCGGTCGGCCCGGATTGGAGCAAGGCGCGGGCAGGGTAGGCTGGTTCGTAGCCCGGATGGAGCGCAGCGCAATCCGGGAAACCTGTTGCCGCAGGTGCACTGTCCCGGATTGCGCTGCGCTCCATCCGGGCTACGGGAGTCGACAATGCAGGTGCGTCCCGCCGATCCCAATGAGATCGATCACCTCGCGCTTCTGTGGCACGATGCCTGGCACGGGTCGCATGCGCATCTTGCGCCGCCCGAGCTGGTCCGCCTCCGTACACTGGCGAGCTTTCGCGATCGTCTCGCGGTCATGCTTACCGACATCTGCGTCGTCGGCCCCTCCGGTGCGCCGCTCGGCTTGTGCGCCCTCAAGGGCGACGAACTGTACCAGCTCTTCGTGTCGCCAGCCGCCCACGGGACGGGCGTGGCTGCGGCGCTGATCGCCGATGCGGAAGCACGACTCGCCGCGCGTGGTGTGGGGCTGGCGTGGCTCGCCTGCGCGGTCGGCAACATGCGCGCCGCCCGGTTCTACGAGAAGAGCGGCTGGCGCAACGCCGGCGCCTTCGTGATGATGTCGGAAACTTCGAAGGGGCCTTTCCCCGTGGATCAGTGGCGCTTCGAGAAGCGGCTCGCGCAGATTCCGTAGCCCGGATTTCGCTGCGCTTCATCCGGGCTACGATGCTGTCAATGACGCGCGCGGCCGCGCCTTAATGACCGTCAAGCCGGGGCTCGCGGGCCCCGGCTTAATCACCGTCAGAACTTGAAGTTCGCGAACGCGCGCACGCCGATGCCGGGCATCAACACCTCGTCCTTGGTGTAGGACACCGAGTTGCGGATGTTCTCGTTGAGGAGATTGTTGCCGACGATGCCGGCCATCATCTCGCGCGCGCCGAACCAGTTGCGGTCGAGCTTGGTCTTGTAGCTGACCTCGGCCTTCAACAGATTGTAGCCCGCCGTCGGCGTCTCCGCGATCACGGCAACGTTGTTCTGCGCGAAGGCGTGCAAGAGGTTGACGCGCATCAGCCAGTTGTCGTCGCGCCAGAACAGGCCGCCACCCATTCGCATGGGGGGAATCCTCGGCACGTTGGTGCCGTCACTGAAGGTGGCGCGGACGAAATCGAGCTGGTTCTCGATGCCCCAGATGCCGCCCTGGAACGCGCCGACGTCGAGCTGCGACTGGAATTCACCGCCGCGGAAATTGGCATTGCGCTGCGAATACACCGCCTGGTTCAGCTCGGCGCCCGGCGTACCGCACGAGGCAAAGTCGTCATCGCAGGACACCCCGGTGAGGCGGCGATAGATGAAATTGTCGAAATGCGTGTAGTAGACCGTCGCTTCGAAGCGGAACGGCCCCGTCGCCTTGCGCACGCCGAGCTCGACCGATTTTGCGGTCTCGATGGTGAGGTTGGGATTGCCGATGTCGAAGGTCGCAGTCGCGTCATGGCCGCCGCGCGAGAACAGCTCGGCCGCCTTTGGCGCGCGCTCGACATATTGCGCGGTGATGCTGCCGACCATGCCGCCCGGCAGATCCTGCAGCAGGCCGATGCTGCCGCTCTTGGGCGTGAAGGACGGATTGCGCGCGATCGCCGCCTGCGGCGTGCCGTCGGGCAGATAATCGGCCGGGAAGTCCGGCGTCGTGCCGTGGAGTTCGACATGCTCGATGCGGCCGGCGATCTGCGCCCGCGTCGCCTCCGTGAACTTGAACTCGTTGAAGGCGTAACCGGCAACGCGCGTGCTGTTGTTCGGATCCCACAGGCCGTTGAACAGCGTGCCGGGATTGTCTGGGCTCGGCGCGCTCAATTCCTGATGTCCGACCTGGAAGCCCAGCGCCGTCGTCACTTCGGCGAAGCGCGCGTTGAACGGCATCAGCTGCACCTCGGTGCGGATTTCCTGCTCCTTGTTGGTGAAGGTCTGCCTGATGCCGTCGCTGTTGAGGTCGGCGGGATCGGCAAGGCCGATCTCGTTGTGGCGGTAATCGGTCGCGCCGGCCCAGAAGCGGACGGCGTCGATCGCGGCGGCGTCGGGATGATACTCGCCCTTGACGTTGATCTTGGTCTGGTGGCCGTCGATCCGCGTGCGGTGGTCGGCGCCGTCGATGCCGGGGATATGGTAGAGCGAGTCGTTCTGCGTGATCGACGCGCCGATATAGCCGCCCTGGAAGAAGTAGGAGCCGCCGATCGAGGCGCCGTCCGAGCGCGTCGCCGAGTTCGGCTGGCGGCCGTTCACGGGACGCGACTGATCGTTGAGATAGGGATAGCTCGGGATGGAATAGTCCGAGGTCGTGCGGCCATAGGCGTCGGCGTGGAACGCAAAATTGCCGCCGCCGGTGTCGAGCAGTACGCCGCTTTCGACGCCGCGGTCGACCGAAGAGAACGCGGTGCGGGTCTCAGCGGTGACGCAAGGCGAGGTCGCGGCGGTCGCTAGCGGCGCCTTGGTCGGCAGGCCGTAAGCCTGGAATGACGGCGCGCAGGACGGCACCGCATCCGGAATCCGGTTGTTGGTGGCACTGACGACGCCGCCGATCGAGGTCGAGCCGTAGCGCAGGGCGGCGGGCCCGCGCACCACTTCGATCTGGTTGGTCGCGAGCGGATCGATCGGGACGAAATGATCCTCGCCGAGATCTGACGCGCCGTTCGAATTGGTGCCATTCTCGACGATGCCGACGCGGTTGACGTCGAGACCCCGGATGATCGGCCGGCTGGATGCGCCGGGTGCGAAGCTCGAGCCGGTGATGCCCGGCTTGGAGAACAGGAGATCGCCGAGCTGGCCGCCGCCCTCGCGGCGGATCTCCTCGTTCGGCACCACCGTGACCGTCGCGAACTGGTTGGTCACAACAGGCAGCACGCCCTGCTGAGGCGCGGCGGGCACGGAGGCTGCCGGCTCTGCTTCCGCAGCTTGTTGGCGGCTGCGCACCCGCGCGGTCCGCGTGCCGCGGCCCGGATTGCGCGTCGGCACCACCGCTCTGCGCACGATGGGGCTCGGCGCCGTCACGGTGACGGCGGGGATCTCGGTCGACGATTTGTCTTGCGCAGGCGTTTGGGCGAAAGCGGGCGTGGCGGCGGCGCCGAGCAGGAGCAGGCTTGCTCCGCCAAGACGCTGCGCGCGTCGCAATTTGAATGACATGGTCCTGATTCCAGTCAGGCGCCGTCCGCGTGATTGTGTGCTGATCGGAGGCGGCCTGCCGTCGCGGCGCGACGGAATTCGACTTCAACGTCTCCCGGGCATTGCCGATGCGCGGCGAGCCCGGGCGTGATCAAGCGATGTTGAGAGTCAGGACGCGGGAGGGGCGCGCGGCTGGAACGCCGTGCCGGCCGATTTCAGATGGAGAAATTCGGCATCAGTGGTGCGGTGGAGCAGCTCGATCGCCTGCGGCAGCAGCAGCACGGGCGGCGTTGCCGAAATGACAGTGCCCGCCATCGCGACGACGGCGCAGATCGCGCAATTGTCCTCGCCGGGATGCTCGCGGTCGGGAGCGGCGGGCGATTGCTTCTGGACCGCGGCGCGGTCGCTCGCAGCAATGCCGTTGGCGCTATCGGTCTGCTGGAGCGAAGCCTGGGCAAGCGGCGCAGCCTGCGCGAACCAGTGGCTATGCCCGAACGTCAGCGCGAACTGCACCAGCATCGCGAACAACGCGAGCCGGGTACCGTGCCTGATATTCGACCGGAACCACTTCATCTGGAAAAAAGCTACCCCTACGTCGCGGCACATCAATTCCCTGACGTCGCGACGTTATAATGTAACATCGCGCGATAGGTCGGCGGATGTCAACGGCGGGGCGGGTCTGCCTGTGCAGGCAGCCGGCCCGATGTGTCGTTCGGGCAACTAGAGCACGATGGATTCAAGTCCAGTTCAGCGGACAGCGTTTGCTCTCTCCGTTCCCTCCCCCCTTGTGGGGAGGGGCAGGGAGGGGGGTGCCACAC
>NZ_PTFE01000062.1:0-49718 GCF_002936975.1 Bradyrhizobium sp. AC87j1 | reverse complement strand
GCATCCATGACCGCCCAGCCGCTGCTCGACGTCCAGGACCTCACCGTCGAATTCACCACCCGCCGCGGCATCGTCAAAGCCGTGCAGCACGTCAACATCTCCGTTGCCAAGGGCGAGACGCTGGCGATCGTCGGCGAGTCCGGCTCCGGCAAGTCGGTGACGTCCTACGCGGTGATGCGCATCCTCGACCGCGCGGGGCGGATCGCCGAGGGCTCGGTGATGTTCTCCGGCATCGACGTCAAGGCCGCGACCGAGGACCAGATGCGCGATTTGCGCGGCCGCGAAGTCTCGATGATCTTTCAGAATCCGCGGGCAGCACTGAATCCGATCCGGAAAGTCGGCGACCAGATCGAGGATGTGCTGCGCACCCATGTGCAGCAGGCCCAGGTCGCCGATCACGGCGAGAAGGCGATCGAGGCGCTGGAGCAGGTCAAGATCGCCCGCCCGCGCGAGCGCTATCATGCCTATCCGTTCGAGCTCTCGGGCGGCATGTGTCAGCGCGTCGTCATCGCGCTCGCGCTCGCCTGCAATCCGCAGCTGCTGATCGCGGACGAGCCGACCACCGGCCTTGATGTGACCACGCAGAAGGCGGTGATGGACCTGATCGTAGAGCTGACCAAGCGCCGCGCGATGTCGACCATCCTGATCACGCACGATCTCGGTTTGGCCGCCGCCTATTGCGACCGCGTCGTCGTGATGGAGAAGGGCCGCGTGGTCGAGACCGCCAAAGCCGCCGACATCTTCGCTAACCCGCAGCACCCCTACACCAAGAAGCTGATGCGCGCGACGCCGCGGCTCGGTGTGTCGTTGCGGGATCTGCTGCCGGAGGAAGACGCTGCACCGGTCATGGCCGGGCTTGACCCGGCCATCCATCACGCTTCGCAAGATTCATCTCCGTCGATGGACCCCCGGGTCAAGCCCGGGGGTGACGAGACATCAAAGCCCCTCCTCCGCGTCGAAAAGCTCGTCAAGGAATACCCGCGCCAGGGTGCCACCGCGACGCTCGGAAAGCTGTTCGGCCGCAAGCCACCGCTGGAGCCGGATGCGTTCCGCGCCGTCGACGGCATCAGCTTCTCGATCGGCCATGGCGAGAGCGTCGGCCTCGTCGGCGAGTCCGGCTGCGGCAAATCGACCACGTCAATGATGGTGATGCGCCTCCTCGACCAGACCTCCGGCCTGATCCAGTTCGACGGTGAGGACATCGGCGGCATCGCGCCGGCCTCGTTCGCCCGCCTGCCGCAGCGCAGCCGCATCCAGATGGTGTTCCAGGATCCGACCGACAGCCTCAACCCGCGCTTCACCGCCGCGCGTGCCATCGCCGACCCGATCATGCAATTGGGCGATATCAGGGGGCGCGACGCGCTCCGCGCCCGCTGCGAGGAACTGGCGACCATGGTCGGCCTGCCGCACAATCTGCTCGATCGCTTCCCGCACCAGCTCTCCGGCGGCCAGAAGGCGCGCGTCGGCATCGCCCGCGCCATCGCGCTGCATCCCAAGCTGGTCATCCTCGACGAGCCGACGGCGGCGCTGGACGTCTCGGTGCAGGCTGTCGTTCTGAACCTGCTCCAGGATCTCAAGGCGCGGCTAGGTATGAGCTATCTGTTCGTCTCGCATGATTTGAATGTGGTGCGCTTGCTGTGCGATCGTGTCATTGTGATGCGGACGGGTCGAATCGTCGAAGAGGGCTCTTCCGAGCAGGTCCTCAGCGATCCGCAGGACGACTACACCAAGGAGCTGCTGACGGCGATCCCGCATCCGCCGTTGCAGGTACACCGAGATAGTTTGGGAGCGTGATGGCCGAGCCGCTGGACGATTATATCGACGCCGTATCGAAAGCGCTGGCATTGCCGATCGAAGAGGCCTGGAGGCCTGCGGTGCGCGCCAACCTCGAGGTCTCGCTGCGGCTCTCCCGCCTCGTCGACGAATTCGCGCTGCCGGACGAGACCGAGCCGGCACCGATTTTCACCGCTTGATGTTGCCATGACCAGCAAGCCAGAGATGAGGGCCTCAGAAATTGCGAGTGCGGTTGCGAGCCGCAGGATGTCCGCGCTCGATGCCACTGAAGCGGCACTTTCGCGCATCAAGCAGCACGACGGTATCCTCAATTCCTTCACCGACGTCACCGCCGAGCGCGCCCGCGCGAAGGCGCGTGCCATCGACGCCGATATCGCCGCCGGCAAGGAAGTCGGCCCGCTCGCCGGCGTTCCCTTCGCGGTGAAGAACCTGTTCGATGTCACGGGCCTTTCGACGCGCGCGGGCTCGAAGATCAATCGCGACCTCGCGCCCGCCAAGCGTGACGCCAGCTTGATCGAGCGCATGGAAGCCGCCGGCGCCGTGCTGGTCGGCGCACTCAACATGGGCGAATACGCCTATGACTTCACCGGCGAGAACGTCCATGACGGTCCCTCGCGCAATCCGCACGACACCACGCGAATGACCGGCGGCTCGTCCGGCGGTTCGGGCAGTGCGGTCGGCGGCGCGCTGGTGCCGATCGCGCTCGGCTCCGACACCAACGGCTCGATCCGCGTGCCGTCCTCGTTCTGCGGCATTTTTGGTTTGAAGCCGACCTATGGCCGGCTGTCGCGCGCGCGCTCGTTCCCGTTTGTCGCGAGCCTCGATCATCTCGGCCCGTTCGCGCGTTCCGCCGCCGATCTCGCGCTCGCCTATGACGCGATGCAGGGCCCGGACGCGGAGGACAGCGCCTGCACGACGCGCGGGCTGGAGCCGACGCTGCCGCTGATCGCCAATCCGGTCTCGGATCTGCGCATCGCCATCGCCGGCGGCTATTTCCAGAAGAACGTGTTTCCGGAAGCGGTCGAGGCCGTCAGCCGCGTCGCCAAGGCGCTCGGCGCAACGAAGGTGGTCGACGTTCCCGAAGCCGCGCGCGCCCGCGCGGCAGCCTATGTCATCACCACCACCGAGGGCGCTTCGCTGCATCTCGATCGCTTGCGCAAGCGGCCGAACGATTTCGATCCGGCCGTGCGCGACCGGCTGATCGCGGGCGCGATGGTGCCGGCGCCGATGGTCGATCGGGCACAAAAATTCCGCCGCTGGTATCGCGCGCAGCTCGCCGAGATCTTCAAGTCCGTCGACGTGCTGCTCGCGCCGGCGACGCCTTGCACCGCGCCAAAGCTCGGCCAGGTGAATTTCAACCTCGACGGCGTCGAGCTGCCGGTGCGCGCCAATATCGGCATCCACACCCAGCCGATCTCCTTCATCGGCCTGCCGGTGGTCGCGGTCCCGGTGCCGCTCGAGCCGCTGCCGATCGGCGTGCAGATCATCGCTGCGCCCTGGCGCGAGGACATCGCGCTCCGCGTCGCGTACGCCCTGGAAAAGATGGGCGTCGCCGCAGCGCCCGCGCCGAGAGGATTCTGACATGGAGATCGATCTCCCCGACGTGATCGCGGAAGTCAAAGCCGCGTTCGAACGTTATGAGCAGGCCCTCGTCAGCAACGACGTTGCCGTGCTCGGCGAACTCTTCCGCAACGATCCCCGCACGCTGCGCTACGGCATCGGCGAGAATCTCTATGGCTACGAGGCGATCAACGGCTTCCGCGCCGCGCGCTCGCCGGTCGGCCTGAACCGCCGCACCGCCAAGACGGTGATCAGCAGCTATGGCCGCGACACCGCGGTGGCCTCCACTTTGTTCTATCGCGACACAGCGCCCGGCAAGGTCGGCCGGCAGATGCAGACCTGGATTCGCTTTCCCGAGGGCTGGCGCGTCGTCGCAGCCCATGTCAGCATGATCGACGAGCCGAAAGAGACCTGACCGCATGACGCTCGACGATCTTCCGCAGGGAGCGCTGCCGGCCGAGCCGGTGGTGCCCCGCGTCGACCGCGCCTCACCATCGCTGCTGAAGGTCACGCGCGCCGAGGAGCTGCGCTTGCAGCTCGCCGACGAGATCGTGCGCGGCGCCCTGGCCCCCGGCTCGCCCCTGGACGAGACCGACATCGCGCGCCGCTTCAGCGTGTCGCGAACGCCGGTGCGCGAGGCGCTGCGTCAGCTTGTGGCCAGCGGCCTCGTCGAAGCGCGTGCCCATCGCGGCGCGGTGGTGGCGCAGCCCTCGATCGAGCGTCTCACGAGCATGTTCGAGGCGATGGCCGAGCTCGAGGCGCTGTGCGCCGGCCTCGCCGCCGAGCGCATGTCCGCGGCCGAGCGCCACGGCCTGGAGGCCGTCCACGAGGAGCTGCGGGTGTTGAGCTACACCGGCAATCCCGATCGCTTTCACGAGGTCAACGAGCGCTTCCACAACGCGATCTATGCGGGATCGCAGAACGGCTACATCGCCGAGATCACGCTGGCGACGCGGGTGCGCGTGCAGCCGTTCCGCCGCGCCCAGTTCCGCAATCTCGGCCGTCTCGCCAAATCGCAAGCCGAGCACGACCGCGTCGTCGTCGCCATCATGCGCGGCGACAAGCAGGGCGCCGCGGCGGCGATGCGTGCGCATATCGAGCTGGTGCGCGGTGAGTACGAGATCTACGCGGTTTCGGTGTAAGGCGACGTCCGCTGCCACACCCTCGGTGTCGTCCCCGCGAACGCGGGACCCATAACCACAGGGGGAAGTGTGAGGCAAAGCTCCCACTCCGAGTCTTCGCCAAACCACTCCCTGTGGGTATGGGTCCCGGATCGGCGCTCCGCTTGTCCGGGACGACAGCGGAGTGAGATGCCGTAGGGTGGGCAAAGGCGCAAAGCGCCGTGCCCACGGTTTTTCATGAAGGTCGGGATCGTGGGCACGCTTCGCTTTGCCCACCCTACGAGACCTACTTTGTCGCAGCTTCCTTCATATACGCGCGCCACCCCCCATACGCCGTAATATCCCGCGCATCGCCCAGCACTTCCGGCTCGACGAGAAACCCTTTCACGCTGCGACCATCGGCAAGGCGCACCGTGCCGATCGCCATCGGCGAAGGAATCGCGTTGACGAACTTGCCGAAGGCGGAGGGCGACAGCGACCAGATCTCCAGCTCGATGGCGGCGCCCTTGCCGGCTTCCACGCGCAGCATGCCGGGCTTCGGCGGCGTGGTCTTGAGCGCGTAGAGCTTATAGTCGGACGCGGTTCTGGTTGCCTCGATCAGCTTTGCGTACAGCGCCTTCAATTCGCCGTTGAGCACCATGCCGGACAGATGCGCGCCGACGACCGCGATGGGGATCTCGTCGCCGCTGCTTGCCGGCGGCGGCGGCGGCAGCGGAGCTTGCGCCGCGCCCTTCGCGCCGAGGCTCAGCTCGGTATCGGCATGGAAAACGCGGCCGATGCTCGCGAGCAGCGCGTCATGTCCTGCGGGCGCGAGCAGCGTGATGCCGAACGGAATCCCGTCGCTGCGCACCGAAGCCGGCAGCGCCAGACCGCAGAGATCGAGCAGATTGACGAAATTGGTGTAGGTCCCGAGCCGGCTGTTGAGCTCGATCGGATTGGCCAGCACCTGCGCGGTCGTATAGGCCGTCGGCGCCGTCGGCAGCACCAGCGCGTCGATATTGGCAAACGTGCGCTCGGCGATCTTGCGCAGGCCCTGCAGGCGATAGAGCGCCGAGAACGTGTCCGCAGCGGTGAGTCGCGCGCCGGCCGCGGTGATCTCGCGCGTCACAGGATGGATCGTATCCGGCGCGGACGCCAGCAGATCCTTGATCACGAGATAACGCTCGGCGACCCAGGGGCCCTCGTAGAGCAGCCGCGCCGTCTCGTAGAACGGCTCGAGATCGAACTCGACGAGCTTCGCTCCAAGCGCAGTCCAGCGCTTCAGCGCATCGGCGTAGGCGGTTTCCGCCTTCTTGTCGCCGAAGAAGATCAGCTGTCCGTTGCGCGGGACGCCGAGGCGCAAGCCTGCCGGGAACGGCGTGAGCGCGCCCAGCGGCCGGTCGCGCGAGAACGGATCGGCCGGGTCCGGCCCCGCCATCACGGAGAGCGCGAGTGCGGCGTCGTCGACCGTCAGCGCGAATACCGAGATGCAATCGAGCGTACGGCAGGCCGGCACGAGGCCCGCGTTCGAGATCATGCCGAGGCTCGGCTTCAGACCCACGATGTTGTTGAGCATTGCCGGCACGCGGCCCGAGCCGGCGGTGTCCGTCCCCAGCGACAGCGGCACGAGCCCCGCGCCGACTGCCACAGCGGAGCCCGAACTGGAGCCGCCGGGAATGAGATCCTCGCGGATCGAATTCTTGGGAATGCCGTAAGGCGAGCGCACGCCGACGAGGCCGGTCGCGAACTGGTCGAGATTGGTCTTGCCGATGATGATGGCGCCGGCCGCGCGCAGCCGCGCCACCGCAGTCGAGTCATGCGTCGGCGTAGTGGAGAAGGCCGGGCAGGCCGACGTGGTCGGAAATCCCAGCGCGTCGATATTGTCCTTCACCGCGACAGGCACGCCGTAGAGCGGCAGGCTGGCGGCGTCCTTCGTAGCAAGCTTCTCGGCCTCGGCGATCGCATCCTTCTCGTCGCGCAGGCTGATGAAGATGGCGGGATCATTGTGGTCGCGGATGCGCTGATAGGTCCGCGCGATCGTCTCTGCCGGCGTCAGCGCGCCCGCGCGATGCGCGGCCACAATCGCGGCGATCGTTTCAGGCTGCTCAGCCCCCATTTCAGCCCTCATGGCGACAAAACTCCGGCAACTGCTTCATCCGGAGTGAAGCAAGCGATGTGCCATTGTGTACATTATCCGGGCAGGAATGCTGCCGCGGATATTATCCGTGTGATCAGTGGCTTGGGGGATATTTCGACAGGCTGCCGGGCGATTGCATCGGCGCCCTGTGACGGGCATCTGCCCAAATCCTGGGCAGTCGAGATCAGGTGAAGCCGGCGAGGATCCGAAGTAGCTGCGCCCGGTTTTCCTTGCCGATCTTCTCTTCGACATGCCGCTCGTGCTCGGCCGCAAGCCGCTTGAACTTCGCCAGCGCTGTCTCGCCCTGGGGCGTGAGATGCAGGGCATGCGAGCGCCGGTCCGCTTTCGATTTGACCCGCTTCACGAGCTTGCGCTGTTCGAGGCTGTCGAGCAGATGCACCAGCCGGGCGCGCTCGATGCCGAGGCGTTTTGCCACCGCCATCTGCGACAGGCCCGGATTGGCGCCGATCACCGTCAGCACCGAATATTGCGTCGGCCGGATGTCGACATTGCCGAGCGTTCTGATGAAGTCCTGAAAGATCCAGATCTGGAAGCGTCGCACCGCATAGCCGGCGTGCCCGACCAGTGCGTCGAGGCCGATATCGTCGGCCATATCCCGAGGCGCCGCGCCGTTGCCGGCGCGCTTGCGTGCGGAAGTCTGGGCTGCGGTGGCTGTCAAATCGCGTCTCCTGCCGGACCTGTTGTAGCGTCTCTGTCGCTCGGGCGAAAGATTGTTGTTGACGACAACAATTGTCATGCCCAACATTATGGCCAAAGCAGCCCGGAACGAGGCTGCGGCCGATCCGGGATCCGGGCGGAGGAGGAAATCATGACAACCGCCGCACGCGGCGATGCCGCAAGCTTGTTTGCAACGCCACGGACGGTCGCAGAGCATCGCGCCGACGGCAGCATCGTGCTGCGCTCGCCCGATCCATTGCGCGATGGCGCGCGCTGCGTCGGCGACTGGCTGGAGCAATGGGCGCGGCAGACGCCGGATGCGATCTTCCTCGGCGAGCGCGGCAATGTTGACGCGCCCTGGACCACCGTCACCTATGCGCAGGCGCTGCGCCAGGTGCGTGCGGCGGCGTCCTGGATTCTGGCGCAGGGTCTGAGCGCGGAGCGCCCGCTCACGATCCTCTCCGACAACAGCATCGACCACGCGCTGCTCGCGCTTGCCGCCCAGCATGTCGGCGTGCCCTCGGCCGCGATTTCGCCGGCCTATTCGTTGATGTCGAAAGATTTCGACAAGCTCAAGAGCATGATCGCGCTGCTCGAGCCGGGCGCGATCTATGTCTCCGCCACGAAACCATTTGCGCCAGCGCTCGCCGCGATCAAGCCGCTGCACAAGGCGCAGATCATCAGCGGGAACGCTGACGATGTCGATGCGCTCGCGTTCCACACCATCGCCGCGACGCCCGAAACGCCCGACGTCGCAACGGCGTTCGCCGCGGTGACGCCGGATACGATCGCAAAACTCCTGTTCACCTCGGGGTCGACAGGTACGCCCAAAGCCGTCATCAACACCCAGCGCATGCTGACCTCGAGCCAGCAGGCCAAGGCGCAGACTTGGACGTTTCTGGAGCAGGGTGGCGGCGATCTCGTCATTCTCGACTGGCTGCCCTGGAGCCACACCTTCGGCGCCAATCACAATTTCAATCTCGTGCTGCGCAATGGCGGCTCGCTCTATATCGACGGCGGCAAGCCGGCGCCCGGGTTGTTTGCGACGTCGCTGGCCAATTTGAAAAGCGTGATGCCGACGGTCTATTTCAACGTGCCGCGCGGCTTCGACATGCTGATCGCGGCACTGCGCGGCGACGAGGAGCTGCGCCGCCGCTTCTTCAGCGAGGTGAAGTTCGCCTTCTATGCCGGCGCGGCGCTGCCGCAGAATCTCTGGGATGCGCTCGAAGACCTCTCAATCAGGACCGTCGGCCGCGCGATGCCGATGGTTTCGGCCTGGGGCTCGACCGAGACGTCGCCGCTCGCGGCCGACTGCCATTTCCTCGCGGAGCGCTCCGGCAATATCGGTGTCCCCATTCCCGGCACCGAGCTGAAGCTCGTCCCTTCCGGCGACAAGCTTGAGGTGCGGGTGCGCGGTCCCAACGTCACGCCGGGCTATTGGAAGGCGCCGGAGCTGACGAAGCAGGCCTTTGATGAAGAGGGTTTTTATCTGATCGGCGATGCCGTGAAGCTCGCCGATCACGCGCGGCCGGAGCGCGGTCTGTTCTTCGACGGCCGCGTCGCCGAGGATTTCAAGCTCAATTCCGGCACATGGGTCAGCGTCGGCACGCTGCGCGTCGCCGGCATCGCCGCGCTGGCGCCGCTGGCGCAGGACATCGTCGTCGCAGGCCATGGCGGCGACGAGGTGCGCTTCCTGGTGATCCCGAACATCGCGGCTTGCCGCGCCCATGCCGGCTTGGGCGAGACGGCCGATGTGAACGAGGTGCTCGCCCACGACAAGGTCAGGATCGTCATCGCGCAGGGACTGGCGAAACTGAAGCAGCAGGGCCCCAACTCCTCCGGCCACGCCACGCGCGCGCTGCTTCTCGCCGAGCCGCCGTCGGTCGATGGCGGCGAGATCACCGACAAGGGCTACATCAACCAGCGCGCCGTGCTGACGCGCCGCGCCGATGCGGTGGCGCGGTTGAACGATGATGCGTCGGGCGAGTGGATCGGGCTGTAGCTGGCCGCGATCTTCCCCTCTCCCAAGGGGAGAAGGAAGCAAGCGAGACGTCCCCGCCCAATACGCCAGTCCCCCTGCCGCAATATATTGCTGATTCTTTTGTTGCCTAAGCAACTAATTTATGCGAACCGTTCCAGAGAGCGATGACGGCGGGAAAACCGCCGCGTCTGATCCTGGAGGAAACGATGCTCGGCCCGAACGGTGCCGTCGGCAAACGGCGGCGCATGCCTGGATGTGACGGAGGGCGATGCCTGAAGCGCGCCCCGTCAGGTCTCAGTGCCGCCGGTGACTGCGCCGAGATTTTCGTGCAGCCGGCGGAGCAGGCCGATCAGCACCTCGCGCTCGTCCTTGTTGAGGCAGGACAACAGCCGCCGCTCGCGTTCGAGCGCGGCGGCGATCACCTTGTCATGGGTGGCGCGGCCCCTCGCCGTCAGGGAAATCGAATGGGTGCGGCCGTCGTTTGGGTCGGTGCGGATCGAGATCAGCCCGCGCTTCTCGAGGCCCGCCAGCGTCCGGCTCACTGGACCCTTGTCGAAGCCGATGACGTGACAGATGCGCGAGGCCGGAATGCCGGGCTCGATCGCCAGGAGCGACATGATCCGCCATTCCGTGACGTTGACGCCGAACTCCCGCTGATAGAACGCAGTCGCGCTGTTCGAGAGCTTGTTGGCGATGAAGGTGACGAAGGCCGGGACGTAACGCTCGAGATCGAGCGTCGGTCCCGCCTCTGCGGGCGCAGGCTTGTGGCGGGGTCTGGTCGAAGGCGCAGGCATGTCGGCGTTCTGTCTCGCGGTGAGGCCACCGACCTAAAGGCATGCGCTGCGCTTTCACAAGATCAAAATGAGAGAGGTCTCCCATGACCGCATCCGGCACCCCTGCATCGACAGGCTCTGCGGCCGTCCCGCATCTCGACGTCGATCCCTTCGACATGAATTTTTTCGCCGACCCGTATCCGACGCATCAGCGGCTGCGGGAGGCCGGTCCGGTGGTCTATCTCGACAAGTGGAACGTCTATGGCGTGGCGCGCTATGCCGAGGTCCATGCGGTGCTGAACGATCCCGCGACCTTCTGTTCCAGCCGCGGCGTCGGCCTGTCCGACTTCAAGAAGGAGACGCCGTGGCGGCCGCCGAGCCTGATCCTTGAGGCCGATCCGCCCGCGCACACCCGCACCCGCGCCGTGCTGTCAAAGGTGCTGTCGCCGACCGTGATGAAGCAGGTGCGCGATCGCTTTGCCGCCGCGGCGGAGGAGCGGGTGGATGCGCTGCTGGACAAGCGCAGCTTCGACGCGATCACCGATCTCGCCGAGGCCTATCCGCTCTCGATCTTTCCGGATGCGCTGGGCTTGAAGGCGGAGGGGCGCGAGCATCTGATCCCCTATGCGAGCGTCGTGTTCAACGCGTTCGGCCCGCCCAACGAGTTGCGCCAGGAGGCGATCGCGCGCTCGGCGCCGCACCAGGCCTATGTCGCCGAGCAATGCCAGCGCGACAACCTCGCACCCGGTGGCTTCGGTGCCTGTATCCACGCCCGCGTCGATGACGGCGAGATCACCGCGACCGAGGCCCCGCTGCTGGTGCGCTCGCTGCTGTCCGCCGGTCTCGACACCACCGTCAACGGCATCGGCGCGGCGGTCTATTGCCTTGCGCGCTTCCCCGACCAGTGGCAGCGCCTGCGCGCTGATCTGACGCTGGCGCGCAACGCCTTCGAGGAGGCCGTGCGGTTCGAAAGTCCGGTGCAGACTTTCTTCCGCACCACCACGCGCGATGTCGAGCTGTCAGGCGCGACGATCGGCGAGGGCGAGAAAGTGCTGATGTTTCTGGCCGCCGCCAATCGCGATCCCAGACGCTGGGACGAGCCTGATAGCTACGACATCACCCGCCGCACCTCCGGTCATGTCGGCTTCGGCTCGGGCATCCACATGTGCGTCGGCCAGCTCGTTGCCCGCCTCGAAGGCGAGGTGATGCTGACGGCGCTGGCCCGGCGCATCGCGAAGATCGAGATCACGGGCGAGCCGAAGCGCCGCTTCAACAACACGCTGCGCGGGCTCGATAGCCTGCCCGTCACCATCACCCCGGCCTGACCAGGAGCTTTGATGCCCGCCATCACTTTCATCCATTCCGACGGCAAGTCCGAGCGCGTCGAGACCGCGGACGGCGAGAGCGCCATGCAGGCGGCGACCCGTCACGGCCTCGACGGCATTCTGGCCGAATGCGGCGGCAACGCCATGTGCGCGACCTGCCACGTCTATGTCGACGAGAGCTGGCTCGGGCGGCTTCCCGCCGCGGCTGACGACGAGGACGCGCTGCTCGACGGCACTGCGAGCGAGCGGCTGCCCAACAGCCGGTTGTCCTGCCAGATCAAGATCACGCCGGAGCTCGACGGGCTCGTGGTGAAGCTGCCGGAACGGCAGGTCTGAGTCTCGACGCGCCGGCAACGTCCGGCGCGGCAAACCATCAAACAGGGGAGGGAAGAATGAAACATCTGAAATGGACGCTTGCGCTGGCCGCCAGCCTGGTGACCGGCGCGGCGACCGCCGAGATCTCGGACAATGTCGTGCGCGTCGGCGTGCTCAACGACATCTCCGGCATCTTCCAGGACACCAACGGCATGGGCTCGGTGGAAGCCGCGCGCATGGCCGCGGAGGATTTCAACGGCGGCGGCAAGAACATCAAGGTCGAGATCGTCTATGCCGACCACCAGAACAAGGCCGATGTCGGCAACGCCATTGCGCGCAAATGGCTCGACGTCGAGGGCGTCGATGCCATCGTCGACGTGCCGAACTCAGCGGTTGGTCTTTCCATCAACACGCTGCTGCGCGACAGCCGCATGACGTTCCTGGCCTCTTCGACCGCGAGCTCCGATCTCACCGGCAAGGCCTGCTCGCCCAACACCATCCAGTGGGTCAATGACGCCTGGGCGACCGGCAACACCACGGCAGCCGCAATGATGTCGCGCGGCGGCAAGGACTGGTATTTCCTCACGGTCGACTACGCGCTCGGCAAGGGCATCGAGGCTGAGGCGCAGAAATACATCGAGGGACACGGCGGCAAGGTGCTGGGTTCGTCCAAGCATCCGCTCGGCACTTCCGATTTCGCCTCGTTCCTGTTGCAAGCGCAGGGGTCGAAGGCCCAGGTGATCGGCCTTGCCAATGCCGGCGGTGACACCATCAACGCCGTGAAGCAGGCTGCCGAGTTCGGCATCCAGCAGAACGGCCAGAAGCTTGTCGCCTTCCTGCTCTTCATCAACGACGTTCACGGCATGGGTATCAAGGTCGCGCAGGGCCTCCAGCTCATGGAAGCCTTCTACTGGGACATGAACGATGACACCCGCGCGTTCGCCAAACGTTTCGCCGCGCGGCCGGGCATGAACGGCAAGATGCCGAGCGGCAACCAGGCCGGCGTCTATGCCTCGACGCTCGCTTATCTCAACTCGGTCGCCGCGACCGGCAGCGACAACGCCAAGGACGCTGTGCCCGAGATGAAGAAGTTCAGAGGCAAGGACAAATTGTTCGGCGACACCACCATCCGTCAGGACGGCCGCGTCGTGCATCCGATGTACCTGTTCGAGGTGAAGAAGCCGGAGGAATCGAAATATCCGTACGATTATTACAAGCTGGTCTCGACGATTCCGGCGGACCAGGCGTTCCGCCCGCTGGCTGAAGGCGGGTGCGAGCTGGTGAAGTAGCTGTCGCGGCGAGCGCCGCTGCACCCTCTCCCCCTGTGGGAGAGGGTGGCTTCGCAAAGCGAAGCCGGGTGAGGGGTTCTCTCCTCGCGGGTACTCTCGCGAGCGGAGAGAGACCCCTCATCCGGCGCTTCGCGCCACCTTCTCCCACAAGGGGAGAAGGGAAGAAGACGCTACACCACCTTGCTGCTTCCTTGCGTGATCAGCCGCGCTGCGCGCTGGTCCCGCGCGTAGATCCAGAGCCAGCTCAGCGCGACACTGAGGCGGTGGCGCAGGCCGATCAGGAAGTAGATGTGGGCGATACCCCAGATCCACCATGCGATGGTGCCGCGCAGCTTGATGCGGCCGAAGTCGATCACCGCAAGCCGCTTGCCGATTTGCGCGAGGCTGCCGGAGTGCTTGTAGCGGAATGGGCCAGTCGGCTCTCCGCTCAGCCGCGCCTTGATCGTTTCGGCGACGTGACGGCCCTGCTGCTTGGCGGCCGGTGCGATGCCGGGCACCGGCTTGCCCTCCCAGGCATTGATCAAGACGGTGTCGCCGATCGCAAAGATCTCGGGATGATCAGGGATGCTCAGATCGTCCTTGACCTGTACGCGGCCAGCACGATCGGCCGGCGCGTCCAGCCATTCTGCGGCGGGTGAGGCGCGCACGCCTGCCGCCCAGATTCGGGTCTTTGCCTCGAGCAGCTTGCCCCCGAACACCACGCCCTCACGATTGATCTCGGTGACGGCCTGCCCCAGCACGACCTCGACGCCGATCTTCTCCAGCGAGGCCTGCGCATAGGCAGAGAGATCGTCGGCGAAGCCCGCGAGCACGCGCGGCCCCGCTTCGATCAGCACCACGCGCGCCTTGGTCGTGTCGATGTTGCGAAAATCGCCGGGCAATGTGTGACGCGCCATCTCGGCGATGGTGCCGGCGAGCTCGACACCGGTGGGGCCGCCGCCGACGATGACGAAGGTCAGCCGCGCCGCGCGCTTCGCCGGATCGGTCTCGCGCTCGGCGCGCTCGAACGCCACCAGGATGTGGCGGCGCAGCGTGGTGCCGTCCTCCAGCGTCTTCAGGCCCGGCGCGAACTGCTCCCATTCGTCGTGGCCGAAATAGGCGTGGCGCGCGCCGGTGGCGAGCACCAGCGTGTCGTAAGGCACCTCGCTGCCGTCGTCGATCAGCACGCAGCGCCTTGCCGCATCGACGCCGCTGACCGTCGCGAACAGCGTCGTCACCTCGGGCCTGTCTCGCATCAGGTGGCGGATCGGCCAGGCGATCTCGCTGGTGGCGAGAGAGGCGGTCGCGACCTGGTAGAGCAGCGGCTGGAACAGATGATGGTTGCGGCGGTCGATCAGCGTGATCTCGACCGGCGCACCCGCAAGCCGGTAGGTCGTCTCCAGCCCGCCGAAGCCGGCGCCGACGATGACGACGCGATGCGGTGTCGTGGTCATGATGTGCCCTCGAATCTCGCTGCTCCACACCCCCATTTAAGTGCGGATCGGACGCCGCGGTCCAATAGCTGTCATCAATCGCCGCATAGGCCGGATGTATCGATCGGGCGCGAAAAAGCGCCGCAGGCTCGGATCAGGCCTTGGCCGAAGTATGTAGAATTATATTTCTTGCCATCGCCGATTGGGGCGAAATATGGTGCAGCAGCGGCCGCTGAGCCATTGGCGGCGCGACAGATTTTGCGTTCAATAGAGACAGGCCCGGGGCGGCGATCACCCCGTTTTCCGGGACCGATAATAAGGAGGGGAGTGGTTATGAGGACGGCATTCTGGCTGGCGGGCGCAGCGGCGCTGGTGCTGGCGAGCCCGGCTTTCGCCGGCGACACCATCAAGATCGGTTTCGTTTCGACCTTCAGCGGCCCGACCGCCGTGATCGGCAACGATATGCGCAACTCCTTCGAGCTCGCGCTGGATCACATGGGCCGCAAGATGGACGGCAAGCCGGTCGAGGTCATCTACGAGGATGACGGGCAGAAGCCCGATGTCGGCAAGCAGAAGACCGAGAAGCTGGTGCAGTCGGACAAGGTCGATTTCATCGTCGGCTACATCTGGTCGAACGTGCTGCTGGCCTCGCTGAAGACCGCGGTCGACTCGCAGACCTTCCTGATCTCGGCCAACGCCGGCCCGTCGCAGCTCGCCGGCGAGCTGTGCTCGCCTTACGTGTTCTCGACCTCATGGCAGAACGACCAGACGCCGCAGGCTATGGGCCTCTACATGAACCAGAAGGGCGTCAAGAGCGTGTTCCTGATCGGGCCGAACTACGCGGCCGGCAAGGACATGCTCGCGGGCCTGAAGAACACGTTCAAGGGCGAGATCAAGGGCGAGGAATACACGGTGTGGCCGAGCCAGCTCGATTTCTCCGCCGAGCTCTCCAAGGCGCGCGCCTCGGGCGCGGAGTCGATCTTCGTGTTCTATCCGGGCGCAGCCGGCGTGCAGTTCCTCAACCAATATGCGCAGGCCGGCCTGAAGAGCACGATGCCGCTCTACACCGCCTTCACGGTGGACGAGCTGTCGCTGCCGCTACAGAAGGAGAACGCGCTCGGGGTGCCAGGCGCGCAGGAATGGGTCAACGACCTCCCCAACGAGCAGAACAAGCGCTTCGTCGCCGACTATCGCAAGAAGTACACCGGTCTGCGCCCGACCTATTACGGCGCGCAATCCTATGACGCCGCCCAGCTCATCAACAGCGCGGTGGTCGCGGTGAAGGGCGACACCAGCAAGAAGGATGCGATGAAGGCCGAGATGGAGAAGGCCAACTTCAAATCGCTGCGCGGCGCGTTCAAATACGGCAAGAACCACATCCCGGTGCAGAGCTTCTATCTCCAGGACGTCGTGAAGGACGCCGAAGGCCAGCTCTCGCTGAAGACGGTCGCGACCATCGTGGAGAACGACCAGGATCGTTTCCACGACAAGTGCAAGATGAAGTAGCTACAAGCGACGTTGCCCCTTCTCCCCTTGTGGGAGAAGGTGGCGCGAAGCGCCGGATGAGGGGTATCTCTCCGCAAAGCAATTTCCATCGAGTTCGCCGAGAGATACCCCTCACCCGTCTCGCCGCTGTCGCGGCGAGCCACCCTCTCCCACAGGGGGAGAGGGTGATCACACCCGTGGCATGCTGGCGGGCCGCACTTCGCGGGACTGGGCTGCGAGCCTGATCCCGGCATTCGCCGCACCGAACCCCTGATAATTCCTGCGCTCGACGATCTCGAAGAAAAACCGCTCGTCGAAAATGTGGGTGTAGACCTGGAAGAACTCGCCGTCGCCCTCGCGGTCGTAGAGGATGTGATTGGCGCGGAGCTGCGCCATCAGGTCGGGCGCGAGGTCATATTTGGCTTCGATGTCGTCGTAGTAATTGTCGGGGATATCCAGGAAATCCGCGCCGCGCTTGCGCATCTCCGCGACCGCCGCAAAAATGTCCCGGCACGAGAACGCGACGTGCTGCACGCCTGAGCCGAAGAACTCCGAGATGAAGCGTGCCGGCAACGTCCGGTTGGCGGAGGAGCCGTTGAGCACGAAGCGCAGGCTCTGGTCGGCGTTGATGATGGCCTGGCTCTGCACGAGGCCTCGGGGATCGGCGATCTCCATCTGCGGCAGCCGCTTGAGGTCGAGGATGCCGGTGTAGAACAGCAGCCAGGACAGCATCTCGTCATAGGGCATCGACTGCGCGATGTGATCGACGGTGAGCAGCGCGTCCGCGGCTGCATCGCTCGGGACAGGCTCGAAATCCGTGTCCCAGTTCTTGCCGGCCTGATCCAGGAAATACAGCAGGCTGCCGCCGACGCCGTGGATCGCCGGGATCTCCAATTCGCCCGGCCCGACCGGCTGGTAGAAGGTGCGCGCCTTCAGCATCTCGGCACGCTGCAAGGCAAGGCCGGCATTGTCGACATCGAGTGCAATCGCGCAGACGCCGGGACCGTGCGTCACATAGTGCGAATGCGCAAAGCCGTCGGTCTCGCTGTTGATGACGAGCTCGACCTTGCCCTGCGACCAGCGCTCCACCGCCTTGCTGCGATGCGCGCCGGTCTTGCGGAAGCCGAGTTGTGCAAACAGGCGGGCGAGCTCGCCGGCCTTGCTCTCGTTGACGGCAAACTCGATAAACCCGGTGCCGCGGCTCTTCGCCTTTGGTGCCAGCGGCTCGGCGGCGAATCTCGGCCAATCCGGCGCAAGCTGGTCTTCCAGCAGGATCAGCGAGCGCAGGCCGTCGAGCGCGGTCTGCGCGGCCGAACCGGCGCGGAACTGGTCGTTGAAGATCTCCAGCGACAGCGGCCCGGCATAGCCGGTTGCCGCGATCGCCGCCATGAACTCGCCGACCGGCAGATCGCCCTGTCCGGGGAAGGAGCGGAAGTGCCGGCTCCAGGACAGGATGTCGAGCTCGAGCTTCGGCGCGTCGGCAAGCTGCACCAGAAAAATCTTGTCGCCGGGGATCGAGGCCATCGCGCGGACCGGGAAGCCGGGTGCCAGCGCGTGGAAACTATCCAGGATGACGCCGATCGCGGGATGGTCGGCGCGGCGCACGATCTCCCAGGCATCGCGGTAGTCGTTGACATGACGTCCCCAGGCCAAGGCCTCGTAGCCGACGCGCAAGCCCCGACTGGCGGCGCGCTCGCCCAGCTCACGAAAATCGTCCGCGGCGCGATCGATGCCACCGAGCGAGGCGGGCGAGACGTTGGAGCAGATCAGCAGCAAATCGGTGCCGAGCTCCTGCATCAGATCGAACTTGCGTTCCGCGCGGGCAAAGTTGCGTGCGCGCTGCGGCTCCGGCATGCCCTCGAAATCGCGGAACGGCTGAAACGCGCAGATCTCGAGATTGAGGTCCTTGCAGAGCTTTGCGATGTCGCGCGGGCTTGCGCCGAACGACAGCAGATCGTTCTCGAAGATCTCGACCGCGTCGAACCCGGCCAATGCGATGGCGCGAAGTTTTTCGTCGAGGGCGCCTGAGAGGGAGACGGTGGCGATCGAGCGCTTGTTCATGCTGCATTGTCCTCCATGGCACCGCCGAGGAAGAGCTGGCCGATGCGGGGATCGTTCAGGATGCGCTTGGCGTCGTCAACCATGCGGGTCTGGCCGAGCTCGAGCACGATGCCGATGTCGGAGATTTCCAGCGCCGAGCGCGCGTTTTGTTCGATCATCAGGATGGTGACGCCGCGGTCGCGCAGGCGCTTGAGGATGTCGAAGGTCTGCTGCACCATCAGCGGCGACAGGCCGATCGAGGGTTCGTCGATGAGTACCAGCTTCGGCTCGAGCAGCAGCGAGCGGGCGATCTCGAGCTGCTTCTGCTCGCCGCCGGAAAGTGTCGAGGCCTGCTGTGTCGATTTGCGGCGCAATGCGGGGAACAGGTCGAGGGCAGCCTCGATCCGCGTGGGCAGGTCGAGGCCCTTGCCGGCGGCGACGCCGCCGAGCTCGATATTTTGACGCACCGACAGCTCGGGGAAGATGTTGCGGCCCTGCGGCACGTAGCAGATGCCGGCATTGAGCAGCGCGCGCTGGCTCAAATTGATGATGTCGCGGCCGGCAAAGCTGATCTTGCCCTCGCGCAGCTTCAACAGGCCGAAGATCGCCTTGAACACGGTGGACTTGCCGGCGCCGTTGGGACCGATGATCGTGGTGATCGTGGCTTGAGGCACGGCAAACGTCGTGCCGTTCAAGATCGTCATCTTGCCGTAGCCGCCGACGAGATTGTGAACCGAGAGGATAGGCTCGCTCATGATCGGCTCCTCAATGTCCGAGATAGGCTTCGATCACGGCGGGGTTCTTGCGGACCTCGTCGGGCCGCCCCATCGCCAGCACCTTGCCTTCCGCCATCACCATCACGCGCGAGCACAGCGACATCACGAACTCCATGTTGTGCTCGATCACGACGAAGGTGGCGTTCTTCTCGCGGTTGATCGCGACCAGGCGGTCCTTCAGGTCCGCCAGCATCGACGGGTTGACGCCACCGGCAGGCTCGTCGAGCAGCACCAGGCGCGGGCCGCCCATGAAGGCCATGGCGGCGTCGAGCAGTTTTTGCTGGCCATAGGACAATCCGCCGGCCGGCTCGTCGGCGAGATGATCGAGCTTGAAGAACCCGATCATCTGGTTGGCGGTATCAGTCAGTCCGGCATCGGAGCGGCCGACCAGGCGCGAGGCCATGTTGCCCTGATGCTCCTGGCCCGCGAGGATCAGGTTCTCGCGCACCGAGAGCTTTGGAAACACCTGCAACAGCTGGAAGGTGCGGCTGACGCCGAGCTTGTTCAGCTCGGAGGGGCGGAGGCCTGTGACGAGTTTGCCGTCGAGCTTGACCTCGCCGCCTGACGGGGTGAGCTGGCCGAGGATACAGTTGAATAGCGTGGACTTGCCGCAACCGTTCGGACCGATCAGGCCGAGGATCTCGCCCTCGCGCACGTCGAAGGAGACGCCGTCGACGGCGCTGATGCCGCCAAAGTTCTTCTTGATATCGGAGACTTCGAGCACCGCACTCATTGCACCGTCTCCAGGCGGGATTTTGCGACGGCGCGCAGCGCGGAGGCAGCCTTGGTGCGGCGCTCGGCGAGATAGCGGTCGAGGATTCCCAAAATGCCGGTCGGCGACCAGATCAGCAGCAGCATCACCGCCACCGCGTAGAGCATCAGATAATAGCCCTCCGTGAAGCGCAGCCATTCCGGCAGCAACACCGCGATCATCGCGCCGAGGAAGGGACCGAAATAGAAGCCCGCGCCGCCGACGATCACCATCATCAGAAGGTCGAGCGAGAGCGACAGGTTGAACGGCACGGGGTCGATATATTGCGTGAGCGGCGCATAGAGTCCGCCGGCGATGCCGCCGAGCGCCGAGCCGATCGCGAACGCCATCAGCGTGTAGCGGCGCGTGTCGATGCCGAGCGATTGGGCGCGCAGCGGGTTTTCGCGCAATGCCATGAAGGCGCGGCCCCAGGGTGAGCGGATCAGCCACCACACCGCGAGCGACACGATCGCGAGCGAGCCGAGGCAGACGTAGTAGAACGGCAGCGGCTTGTTGGTCGCGAAACCGAAGATATGCGGACGCGGGATGTTGGAGATGCCGTAGATGCCGCCGGTGAGCCAGCTCTCGTTGCGGAACACCAGGAAGGCGAGGGTGGAGAAGGCCAGGGTGACGAAGGCGAGGTAGTGGTGCTGCACGCGCAGCGCGGGATAGCCGAGCACCCAGCCGACCGCGAAGCTCAGCACGATGGCGACGACGATCGCCGCCGGCAACGGCCAGCCATGCGTGGTCATGATCGCCGCTGCATAGGCACCGATGCCGACGAAGGCGCCCTGCGCCAGCGAGACCTGGCCGGCATAGCCGAGCGTGAGGTTGAGGCCCATCGCAGCGATGGTCATCACCGCCCATTGGCTCAGGATGAACAGGCCGTAGCGGTTGAAGTTCATGGGGACGATGATCAGGCCGGCGATGACGATCAGGCCGAGCGCGATCTTCAGAGGTTTGCCGAAGCTGATCATACCGTGCGCTCCTCGGCGCGGCCGAGCAGTCCTTGGGGCCGGAACAGGATGACGGCGATCAGGAAGATCATCGGCACGGCGGCGCGGTACTGCGTCGAGACATAGGCGGCCGCGAGATTGTCGAGCACGCCGATCAAGAGGCCGCCGGCGATCGCGCCGCGCACCTGGTTGAAGCCGCCGACGATCGCCGCGATGAAGGCGGCCTGGCCCAGCACCTCGCCGGACGAGAATTTTGCGAGGTAAATCGGTGTGATCAAAAGCGAAGCCAGTGCGACCAGGAAGGCGTTGATCAGGAAGGTCAGCAGGATCATGCGCTCGACCGGCACGCCGATGATGCGCGCGACCGTCGGGTTCTGCGCCGCCGCCTGCATCTGGTGGCCGAGCGAGGTGCGGTTGAGAAGGGCGGTCAAGCCGAAGACGGCAACGATGGCGACGACGAGCACGCCGATGCTTTGCAGCGAGACCGCGTGGCCGAGGATGGAGATGTCGCCGGTCGGCACGATCGACGGGAAGGGCGAGGCCTCGGCGCTGAAGAATTGCTTGACCGCTTCCTTGAGGCCGATCGCCAGCGCCATCGTCGCAATCGCGAGCGGCAGCACGCCGTGGCGCATCATCGGGTCGACCAGCAGGAGCTTGAAGCCGAGGCCGAGCAGGATCATCGACAAGAGGATGCCGAGGATGATCGCGAGCCAGAACGGCGCGCCGGCGTGCATCGCCGCCAGCATCAGGAACGCCGGCAGCATCACGAACTCGCCTTGCGCGAAATTGATGGTCTGCGAGGTCTGCCACAGCAGCGTGAAGCCGACCGCGACCAGCGCATAGATCGCGCCGGTGGCCAGTCCCGCGACCAGAAGATCGAATAGGTTGGACATGTTCCCCTCTCGTGTCCCGTCTCCCTCGCCCCGCTTGCGGGGAGAGGGTCGGGGTGAGGGGGAGTCTCCGCGAGGTCGCTGATGGTTGGACTCGTGGAGGCTCCCCCTCACCCGGATCGCATCTTCGATGCGACCCGACCTCTCCCCGCAAGCGGGGAGAGGTGAAAGATCGCGCGCCTCACTTCACCTTGGGCAGCACCTGCTTCACCACCTGCTTGCCTTCGACCACCTCGACCAGAAAGCTCTGGCGGTCGATGTCGCCGGTGTCGCTGAAGGTGACGTCCATCAGGATGCCCGGCTCGTCCGCGGCCTTGATGGTGAGGCCGTGCAACGTCTCGGCAAACTTCTTCGGGTCGACCTTGCCCATCTTCTCGGTGGTGGCTTTCACCATGTAGACGGCGAGATAGCCCTTCAGGCCGTTATGGTCGGGCACGTAATTGTACTTCTTGGAGAACTTCTCGCGGAACGCTTTGATCAGGTCGACCGGGGCATCGGTGGTGAGGCCGACATGGCCGCGTGCGCCGTTGGCGGCGTCGCCGGCGAGCTCGATCACCTTCTGGCCGATCAGCGTGGTCTCGCCCATCAGCGGCGCGGTGACGCCCTGGCGCTTCAGCTCCTTCAGGATGCGGGCGCTCTCCTCTTCGTTCAGGTAGACGAACACGGCATCCGGATTGGCGGCCTTGATCTTGCCGACGTCGGCGGCGAAATCGGCCTGGCCCGCCTCGGTCGAGAGGTCGGCGACCACCTTGGAGCCGAGCCGGTCGAGCTCCTTGACGACGACGTCGCGTCCGCCGCGGCCGAAGTCGTTGTTGACCCAGACCACCGCGACCGTTTTCGCCTTCATCTCGTCGTGGATGTATTTCGCGACCTTCGGCATCGAGGATTGCTGGCCGAACGAGGTGCGGAACAGGAATTTGTTGCCGGCCTGCGTCAGCTCGGCGGCTTCGCCGCCCATGATCTGCGCGATGCCCGCTTCGGCGGCGAGCGGCGCGGTGACCTTGACCGAGCCGGAATAGCCGGGTCCGAGCAGCACATAGGGCTCGGCGTCGAGCGCCTTCTGCACCTGGGCGCGGGCGACGCCGGGGTTGGATTGCGAGTCGGCATGGCTGACTTCCAGCTTGCGGCCGAGCACGCCGCCCTTGGCGTTGATCTCCTCGATCGCGAGATCGATGCCGTTCTTCCAGTTGGTGCCGACAGTGGCGCCGCCGCCCGAGAGCTCGGCAACGTTGGCGAGCTTGATGGCCTGGGCGTGGACGCTGGTTGCAGTCGCGAAGGCAAGCAGGGCGCCTGCCAGCAGGGTCGATTTCATGGTTTCTCCTCCCATTTTTCGTCGAGATTGTCCGCGGCCTTGTGTCGGCCGCTTCGGTTACGCAGCGTGATAAGCCGAGCTTCGTGCCGCCATCACCTCGTCGAATGCCTGTCCCATGATCTCGGTCGATGGGGCAAGGCCCGTGAACAGTTCGAAGGCGTCGGCCGCCTGGTAGATCGCGAGCTCCCGCCCGGTCATGATCCGCGCGCCCTTGGCTTGTGCCGCCGCCAGCAGCGGTGTGATCAGCGGCGAGTAGACGGCGTCCGCAACCCACATTTTTTCATGCAGCAGCGCGGCCGTAACCGGCATGCCGCGGTCCGGCAGCATCCCGACCGGCGTGCCGTTGACGAGGCCGGTCGCGCCGCGCAGCGCATCCTCGACGCTTGCGGCGATCCTTGCGCCGCCCCGCGGCGCAAGCAGGGAGACGAGCGTCGCCGCGCGCGCCGGCTCGCTGTCGAAAATGCGGATGTCGGACACTTTCAGGCTCGCCAGCGCAAACGCAATCGCCTTGCCGACGCCGCCGGCGCCGATCACCGCAACGGCATTCCCCGCGGGCGCCAGCAGTGGCGCCACGGCGCGGGCAAAGCCCGTGGTGTCGGTGTTGTGGCCGGTCAGGCGGCTGTCCCGGACGACGACGGTGTTGACCGCGCCCATCGCGGCGGCGTCCGGCGCCAGCGCGTCGAGCAGCGGGACCACCGCTTCCTTGTAGGGATAGGTGACGTTGACGCCGGCAAAGCCGAGCCGCCGCACGCCTTCGAGCATCATGCGGAGCCCGGTCGCGTCGGCGCCGGCGACCTCGATGAGCTGGTAGTGGCCGCGCAGGCCGAGCGCCTCGGCGGCGCGCTCGTGCATGGCGGGGGAGGCGGAATGCGCGATCGGCGCACCGATCAGGCCGGTGAGGAGCTTCTTGCTGGCGGCGTATCCGCGCTTGGACATGTTTGCTATCGTCTCGTTGGGGAGCGTTCGGTTCCGGCCATTAGCCGGCAAATCCACGCAATTCCAAGGGGGTTCGGGGTGCGACGATAGTCCTTCCCTTGCCTAACACAATTACCCTTTTGTCCTGCAATCCGAACATAATGTTATTTTTTCCGCCCGCGCGCCTGCGCAGCCTTGCCGTTGCCGCGAGACGGCTCGATGGCGCGCATCTCGGCGCGCAGGGACTCGATGAAAGACTCGGCATGGAGCGACAGCGGCGTGCCGCGTTTGACTGCGATATAGGTGTCGAACTTCGTCGGCTCGGTGATCTTCACCAGTTCGATCCCGGGATAGCCGCCATGGGCCACCGTGAACTGGTCGATGATGGCGATGCCGAGGCCCGCCTTCACCAGCGCGCAGACCGTGGTGCCGAAGCGTGCGCGGATGGTGATGTTGTAGTCGAGGCGGTTGCGCGCGAAGATCCCCGCCATGATCCGGCCGTAGGGATCGTTCGGATCGATGCCGATCAGCGGATAGCGGGTGATCTCCTCGGCGGAGACCTGCTTGCGGCCTGCGAGTTCGTGACCCGGCGGCACGATGCAATAGAGCTCGCCCGAGGCGAGCGGCATGAAGTCGAGCCCGGAATGCTCCAGCCGGTAGCTCATCGCCACGCACTCGCCGCGGCCGAGCATGAGATAGTCGATGGCTTCCTCGAGCTTGAGGACGTTGATGTCGATGGCGAGATCGGGATAGCGGCGCCGGACGCGCTCGATCGCGCGCGGTACCATCACCTGCGAGATGCTCGGCACCGAGCCGATGCGCAGCTCCGACAGGCCGCCGCGGCCGATCTTGGAGATGATCTCGGAGAGATCGTCGACCTTCTTGTAGACGCCGTTGATCTGCTCGAAGATGTTCTCGGCTTCCGGCGTCGGGAAGTAACGCCCGTTCTGGCGCTGGAAGAAGCGGATGCCGAGCGAGCGCTCGGTGTATTTGACGAGGCGGCTGATCCCCGGCGCCGAGACGTTGAGCAGCTTCGCCGCACCGCCGATGGTGCCCGTCACCATCACGGCACGGATCACTTCAACCTGGCGCAGCGTCATCATATCCTGGGCATCCGAAAGACGATCATGGCGGCGATCATCTCACGAGAGCCGTGATGTCATCCAGCGGCAAGTGTGTGGATGTGGATGGAAGGGGAAGTCGCTCTCGTGTCCCGGACGCGCTGCAGCGTGAAACGCTGCTGCGCGGAGCCGGGACCCAGAGAACCAGAGGGTAAGCTGCGGATAGATGGGCCCCGGCTCTGCAGCGCATCGTCGAAGAGACGCTGCGCTGCGTCCGGGGCACGAGAAAGCCGCCGGGCCCGTCGGCTTCTTCAATAAGAGAAGAGTAACTTCGCTGTTAGATTGTTTCGCTCGAATGGAAGGGCGGCGGGCGCTCGATGGGTTCGTCGGCGCTGCGGCTATGTTTAGCTCGCCGGCTCTTCCGGCAATACGCTCTCGGCCAGCTCCTCGCGCTCGCTTTCCAGCACCGCGCGCGCGAACTCGATGATCTTCTGCTTGTTTGCCGTTTCGCGGACGGCGAAAAACACGCGGTTCAATTCCAGGCCGAGCACGCTGTTGAGGGCGATGTCCTCGTCTTCCATCGTGGTGTTCCCGCTTCGGTCGCTCAGGTGTATCGTGACGTCAATTCTGCCACAAGTAGTTTAAATCTTCAGGCGGATGAGCACCGGGAAACTACGGCCGCAGCGAATTGAGGCAGTCCCCAAATACGTGCTATACGGAACGGCGAGGGTCAGGAAACGCACTGATGTCCGCCGTGGATTATGGCCGGGAAGCGCTCGACTTCATTGAGGGGCTTGGAGCCTATACCAAGGTTCCGGACGCCATGGACGCGCTTGCAACCGCGTTCGGCCGGTACGGCTTCGAGCATATCATCGTAACGGGATTGCCGAATCCCGATCAGCGCTTTTCCCAGATGGTGCTCGCCAAGAAGTGGCCGGCCGAGTGGTTCAGCCTCTACACCCAAAAGAGCTACGACCGTGTCGATCCCGTGATCCGCAAATGTCGGCAGACGGTGAATCCTTTCGAGTGGTCCGAGGCGCCGTATGATCCGGAGCTGGAGCCGGGCGCGGTGGAGGTGATGCGGCGCGCTGCCGATTTCCGCATGTCGCGCGGCTTCGTCGTGCCGATCCACGGGTTGACTGGCTACGAGGCCGGCGTCTCGCTGGGTGGCGTTCATCTCGATCTCAACGCGCGCAGTAAGCCGGCGCTGCACCTGATCGGGATGTACGGGTTCGATCACATTCGTCGTCTGCTCGATCCGGCGCCGCATCCATCGATGCGCCTTACCCCGCGCGAGCGCGAGGTGCTCGCCTGGGCCTCGCAGGGCAAGTCGGCCTGGGAAATCGGCGAGATCCTCCACATCACGCAGCGCACGGCCGAAGAGCATCTTGCAACCGCTGCGCGCAAGCTTGGTGCCGTCAACCGGACGCATGCGGTCGCGATCGCGATCCGCCACAGAATCATCATCCCCTGAAATCCGCGCCTACTGGGAAATTTCCCAATAGTCGGTTTCGCCGTTTTCCGTGAGGATTCCCCCATTATTTCGAACAATGGGGGAGAAAATGGTTCATGTGATTTCAGCCGTTAACCGGCACCTTTACGAGGACGTTCTTGAGCAGCATTTCAGGGTGCGCCACGAGATTTTCGTCGAGGAGCGGAAATGGGAGGCGCTGCGCAAGCCCGACGGCCGCGAGATCGACGCTTACGATAATGAGGACGCGATCTACCTGCTGGCTCTCGAAAACCGCCGGGTGCTCGGCGGCTCCCGCCTGTATCCGACCACCAAGCCGACGATGATGAGCGAGGTCTTCCCGCATCTCGCCACGGTGCGCGGTTGCCCCTCGGACCCGCTGGTCTGGGAGTGGTCGCGCTTCTTCGTTTCGCGGGAGCGCCGCGACGGCGCGTTCAATCTGCAATTGATGGCGGCGGCGCAGGAGTTCTGTCTGGATCAGGGTATCGAGCGTCTCTGTCTCGTCATGGAGACTTGGTGGTTGCCCCGCTTCCATGACATCGGCTTCGTCGTGACCCCGCTGGGATTGCCGGCACTGATCGAGAATTCCTGGACCATGGCGGCGTCCATCGAGGTCCGTCAGGAATCGCTCGATGTCGTGCGCGACCGTATCGGGATGAAGGATGTCGTGCGCCAGGACGGCCCGCGTCTGGACGCCGTCGCCCGTGCCAACCTTTGCGGCGCTGCTGCCGCGCAACGAAAGAGCGCCTGAGATGTCGAACATGATGCGGGACAGCCAGATCATGGCGCAGATCAGGGACGATGATCTCGGCTACATGTCGGACATGGCGCTCGAGCTGGCGCAGATGGCGGAAGACACCGGATTAACGACGCTCGCCTATCTGTTCCGGATGGCGGCGCTGGAGGCCTCGACGGTCAACAGCGTGCTCGCCGACCCGGATCACCTTCCCCGGCAGATGACGTCGCACTAGGCGCAATCCTTCCTTACATTCCGACGAAGTCGCACCCTCTCGCCGGCCCACCGGCGAGAGGGTTGTCGTTTGGGTGCGGCAGGTTGCCCCATGCCGCACGGCAGCCTTCTTGCAGGAATGTCTCGACCGCATGCACCCGCATGCAACAAAGTGCATGTTTAGTGTCGAATCGCTCTTGCCTCGGAACGATACTGCCATTACCCATTTTTCCGCCTTGAACAGGCAGGGGGAGCTCTTTCACTGATGGCGAACGTGTTCGAACATCGGCGCGACACCGCGTGCGCCTGAAAGAGTCTTGATGCTGCTCGTCGTCGAACAGTTCCTGAACGGATTGCAGTTCGGCCTGCTGCTGTTTCTGCTCGCCGCCGGCCTGACGCTGGTGTTCGGGATCATGGATCTCGTCAACCTCGCGCACGGCTCGCTCTACATGATGGGCGCCTATTTCGCCGCGACCTTCGCGGCGTGGACCGGCAGTTTCCTGCTCGGGGCGCTGATGGCGCTGGGGGCCACGCTGGTGCTCGGCATCGTGCTGGAGATGAGCGCGCTGCGGCATCTCTATGGCCGCGACCATCTCGACCATGTGCTGGCGACCTTCGGCCTGATCCTGTTCTTCAACGAAGCCGTGCGCCTGATCTGGGGCCCGGCCGGCCTTGCGCTGCCGCTGCCGGCCTGGCTCACGGTGCCGGTGCCGATCCTGCCCGGCATTCACTATCCCGCCTATCGGCTCGCCATCATCGTGGTGGCGCTGCTGGTGGCGCTGCTGCTCTATCTCGGCGTGATGCGCACCCGCATCGGCATGCTGATCCGCGCCGGCGCCTCCAACCGCGAGATGATCGGCGCGCTCGGCATCAACATCAAGCTGCTCTACACGCTAGTGTTCGGCTTGGGCGCCGCGCTCGCCGGCCTCGCCGGCCTGATGCAGGCGCCGATCCTCACCGTGCAGATCGGCATGGGCGAGAACATCCTGATCCTCGCTTTCGTCATCATCGTGATCGGCGGCATCGGCTCGATCCGTGGCGCGTTCCTCGCCGCGATCTTCGTCGGCATGATCGACACGCTCGGTCGCGCCTTCCTGCCCAATCTGCTGCGGCAGGTGCTGAGCGGCGCCGCGGCCTCCACCGCCGCGCCCGCATTGTCCTCCATGCTGATCTACCTGCTGATGGCGATCGTGCTGGTGGTGCGGCCGGAGGGGCTGTTTCCGGCCAACCGTCGATGAAGTCCTTCACTGTGAGCAAGGCCGTTACGGCCCTGATGCTGGCGGGCCTCCTGCTGCTGCCGCTCTATTCGCAGCTCTCCGGCAACATCTTCATCCTGACGCTGTTCACCCGCATCATCATCCTGGCGCTGGCGGCGGCGAGCCTCAACCTCATCATGGGTTTTGGCGGCATGATGAGTTTTGGCCATGCCGCCTATCTCGGCATCGGCGGCTACGCGGTCGGCATGCTGGCGCAGGAAGGCGTCGGCAGCGGCTTCATCCAGTTTCCGGTCGCGCTCGCGGCGTCCGCGCTCTACGCGCTGGTGATCGGCGCGCTGTCGTTGCGGACCCGTGGCGTCTATTTCATCATGATCACGCTCGCCTTCGCGCAGATGGCCTATTACGTCGCTTCGGGCCTGGCGCGCTACGGCGGCGATGACGGCCTCACCGTCTACAAGCGCAGCGACTTCTCCGGGCTGATCAACCTGTCGAACCGCACGCAGTTCTATTATCTCTGCCTCGCCTGCCTCCTCGGCGTCATCTTCCTGATCTGGCGCATCGTCAATTCGCGCTTCGGCCTCGTCGTACAGGGCCTGCGCTCCAACGAGCAGCGCATGCAGGCGATCGGCTTCCCGGCAAAACGCTATAAGCTGGTCTGCTTCGTCATTTCAGGCACGATGTGCGGCCTCGCCGGCGCGCTGCTCGCCAACAACACCGACTTCGTCAGCCCGGCCGTGATGTACTGGACGCGCTCGGGCGACCTCATGGTGATGGTGATTCTCGGCGGCATGGGCACGCTGTTCGGCCCGATCATGGGCGCGGTGGTGTTCCTGCTGCTGGAGGAGTTCCTGTCGCAGATCACCGAATATTGGGCGCTGATCATGGGCCCGCTGCTGCTGCTGATCGTGCTGTTCGGCCGCGGCGGCATCATGGGCATGCTGGGGAGGGCCGGCCGTGGCTGAACCCTTGCTTCGCGTCGAAAAGCTGGTGCGTCGCTTCGGCGGCATCGTTGCGACGGATAACGTCTCGCTCGACGTCGCCGCGGGCGAGCTGCACGCCATCATCGGCCCGAACGGCGCCGGCAAGACCACGCTGATCAGCCAGCTCACCGGGCATCTCGAGCCGCATTCCGGCAGCGTCTCGCTGGCGGGGCGCGACATCACCTATCTGCCGGCCTATCGCCGCTGTGCGCTGGGTCTTGCGCGTTCGTTCCAGATCACCTCGCTGCTGCTCGATTTCACCGCCGCGGACAATGTCGCGCTGGCGGCGCAGGCCCATGCCGGCACCTCGTTCCGCTTCTTTGCCAATGCGCGCAAGGAGCGATCCTTGCGCGATGCCGCGCATGCCGCGCTCGATCGCGTCGGCCTGTTGCATCGCGCCGATGTCGTGGTGAACAGGCTCAGCCATGGCGAGCGGCGCGAGCTCGAGCTTGCGGTCGCGCTCGCGAGCAAGCCGAAGCTGCTGCTGCTCGACGAGCCGATGGCGGGTCTTGGTGTCACCGAATCCCAGCGCATGGTGAAGCTGCTCCAGGAGCTGCGCAAGGAAGTCTCGATCGTGCTGGTCGAGCACGACATGCCGGCGGTGTTTGCGCTTGCCGACCGCATCACGGTGCTGGTCTATGGCCGCGTCATCGCCTCGGGCGATCCGGCCGCAATCCGTGCCAACGAGGACGTCAAGCGCGCCTATCTCGGCGACCAGCACGTGGTGACGCATCATGGCTGACACGCTGCTCGAGGTTGACGGCATCGAGACCTGTTACGGCCTCTCCCAGGTGCTGTTCGGCCTGTCGCTGTCGATCAGGCCGGGCGAGATGGTCTCGCTGATGGGCCGCAACGGCATGGGCAAGACCACGACCATCCGCTCCATCATGGGCCTGACGCCGGCGCGCGCCGGCAGCATTCGTTTCGCGGGCGCCGAGGTCAGGCAGCTTCCCTCGTACAGGATCGCAAAGCTCGGCGTCGGCCTGGTCCCCGAGGGACGCCAGATCTTCCCGAACCTCACCGTGCGCGAAAATCTGGTCGCGGCCGCCGCCGACCGCTTCAGCAGCCCCAATCCCTGGACTCTGGCCGCGATCTACGTGATGTTTCCGCGCCTTGCCGAACGCGCCTCCAACATGGGCAACCAGCTCTCCGGCGGCGAGCAGCAGATGCTCGCGATCGGCCGCGCGCTGATGACCAATCCGAAGCTCCTGATTCTCGATGAAGCGACCGAAGGCCTCGCGCCGCTGATCCGCGAAGAGATCTGGCACTGCCTGTCGCTGCTCAAGAGCCGCGGACAGTCGATCCTGGTCGTCGACAAGAACGTCGACCATCTCGCCCGCATCTGCGATCGCCACTTCATCATCGAGCGCGGCAAGACGATGTGGAGCGGCACCTCCGACCAGCTGATGGCGGAACCGGATCTCCAGCACAAATATCTCGGCATCTGACGCACGTTCCTGCCGACCGCGCGTAACGCGCAAGATTCTCTTCGAGCAAATCCAGTTTCGAATCCCTCCAAACCGCGCGCAGCGCTCTTGAGCGCGCCGCCGCCAGCGGTCAAACAAGCCGCGGCGTAAGCGGATTCGATGCGGGACTTCTACGATCAAATTGTCGGACGGCCTCAAGACGACATCGATTCCGCACAGCCGGGCGCTTCGACAGCGCAATGGCTGGATTTTCCGGGCTGCGTGTTTGTCAGAGGCGAGTTTCGAGCCGATGCCGACGGCTCTGCGATCGCAGCCCCGGGCCTGTTCATCTCGGTCTCCGTTGATGGTGGCGCAGGCCGCGGCATTCTGACGCGCAGCACCGGCTGCGAAGGGCGGATGACGGCAATTGCCGTGCGCGAAACCTGCGCAGCGGAACGCGCGGTTCACTCCGGCGAGCGTTGCGCGATCGGCCTGGCGTTTCCCCAAACCTCGATCGATGGGCTCGGACTCGGCGATGAGTTTCGGGCGCTGTTTGCGAACGACGTCTCGGACGCAGCGATCGTCTCGCTGAGGGCATCTGCGCGCATACAGGCGGTCGCGGCAGAAATGTTTTCGCCGCCGGTCACCGGCAACGCGGCGCAATTGCTGCTGTCGGCGCATGCCGCCGAGATCGTGGTCCACGCCTTGTTCGGCGAGCGCGGCCGGATTGCGACCGATCCCACCACCGATCTGCAGTGGACGCGGCTGCAATCGGTGAAGCAGCGGATGGATGCTGATCTCGCCTATCCCTGGAGTATCGACGAACTGGCGCGGAACGCTGGGCTGAGCCGCAGGTCCTTCAACCAGAAATTCCGGATGGCATATGGCCAGAGCGCGATCGACTATCTCAGGGCTCAGCGGCTCGATGCCGCACGTGCCTTTTTGATTCACCAGCGCTTGTCCGTCACCGAAGCGGCTTATCGGGTCGGCTACGCCCATCCGGCAAATTTCGCGACAGCCTTCCGCAGGCGCTTCGGCCATTCGCCGAGTCGCTATCAGTAAACTCGAAAGCCTCCACGTGGGATCAAAGGTGATTTGCGCGCGCGCAAAGGCGGCGGCCGCTTTGATCTGGTTACACCCGGGTTGTTGAACACGGAACTCGGGGAAGACGATGAGGCGGAACGACGGGCAGACGCTTGGCTGGGAACGGATGGTGAGAACTGGTCTGGGAGCGGCCGGTTTGGGAGTGGTCCTGCACGCGACGCCCTCGGCCGCACAGGTCTCCGGAACCAATTCGCCTTCGACGGCGGGCACATTGCCTCCGGTCACGGTGGAGGCACCGAGCCAGGCGCGTCCGCGTGCCCAATCTGTCCAGCGCGCCTCACAATCGCAGCGCGGCCGCGTCGCGACGCCGCGCAATGCCGGGTCCGGACAAGCCAGAAACGCGGGCACGCGCGAGGCGGGTAGCGGCCGTGCCAATGCGTCGAGCGAGAACAGCTATGTCGCAAGCAGCAGCTCGGCGGGCACGAAGACGAACACCCCGCTGCTGGAGACGCCGCAATCGATCTCGGTCGTGACCCGCAAGGAGCTCAACGACCGCGCCGTGCAGACGCTGACGGAGGCGGTCGGCTATGAACCGGGCGTCCGCATCGATGCCTCCGGCTACGATCCGCGCTTCGACGCCATCTCAATCCGCGGCTTCGACATCACCTATAACGGCATCTATCTCGACGGCCTGCGCCTCGTCGGCGCCGGTCTCGGCGTGTTCAAGACGGAGCCTTATGGCGTTGACAGCATCACCGTGGTGCGCGGGCCGAGTTCGGCCCTCTACGGTCTCGGCTCGCCCGGCGGATTGATCGACCTGCAGAGCAAGCTGCCGACCAGCCAGCCGTTCCACGAGGTGCAGACGGTGTTCGGCGACCGCGAGCGCGTTCAGGGCAATTTCGATCTCTCGGGTCCGGTCGATCCCAACGGCCAATTTTCCTATCGGTTGACCGGCGTGGTGCGCGACGCCGACGTGTTCGTGCCCGGCGGCAAGGACAATCGTGTCTATGTCGCTCCCGCCGTCACCTGGAGGCCGGACCAATCGACGACCCTCACCATTCTCGGCGCCTACCAGAAATCGAAGACGCCGGGCTCGATGTTCACCTATTCCACGGGCACCGGCACCACCACGGACATCTTCACCGGCAGCCCGTCCTATAACTCGCTGGACCAGGAGCAGGGGCGCGTCGGCTATCTGTTCGAGCATGCGTTCAACAATGCGGTGACCGTTCGGCAGAAATTCCGCTATGTCGATGTCGATGCGGTCACGCGCTATGTCGGCTTTCTCGGCGCTCCCGTCGGCAATGTCGTCTCGCGCTACACCGGCTACGTCCACGACACGCTGCAATCGGCCATCATGGACAACCAGGTCGAGGCAAAACTCTCGACCGGTCCCGTGCAGCACACGCTCCTGGTCGGCACCGACTACACGGCATCGAAGTTCAACGACAAGCAGGGCTTCGGCTTCGGCGTCTCCGACCTCAATCTGGCCGCGCCGGCCTATGTGCCGGAATCGATTCCGGATCCCGCGATCTCGTCCTCAACGCAGCAGCGGCAGACCCAGTCCGGCGTGTACATTCAGGACCAGGCCAAGCTCGACCACTGGATCCTGACGCTGAGCGGCCGCAGCGACTGGGTTCGCACCACGGGCGAGGATCAGTTCGCGCTGACCCGCCAGCAGCAGTCCGAACAGGCCTATAGCGGGCGAGCCGGGCTGACCTATGTGTTCGATTCCGGGGTTGCGCCTTACGTCGCCTATTCAACCTCGTTCTTTCCCAATCTCGGCGTCGATCCCACGGGCGCCTTCTTCAAGCCCACCACCGGCAAGCAGACCGAGATCGGCGTCAAATATCAGCCGCTGGGGACGAGGAGCTTCATCACTGCTGCGGTGTTCGACCTGACCCAGAGCGGGGGCCTCGTCACGACCGGGACTGGCGTCACGGTCCAGCGCGGCGAGATTCAAAGCCGCGGCTTCGAATTGCAGGCGCTGGCGAGCCTCGGCGGCGGTTTCGACATCACCTCGTCCTACACCTATCTCGACATGGTCACCAAGCAGGCCGGCGACAGCGCGCAGATCGGCAAGTTTCCGTCGGGCAATCCGCCGCACACCGCGACGCTGTGGGGCAACTATGCCCTGCCGCTGGCCGGCCCGTTTGCCGGGCTGAGCATCGGTGGCGGCGTGCGTTACATGTCCTGGAGCTATGGTGACGATCTGAACACGTTCAAGAACAGCTCAGTGACCTTGGTTGATGCTGCGCTGAAATATGATTTCGGCCAGGCGGCGAAGGAGCTGAAGGGCGTTCAGTTCCAGGTCAACGCCAAGAACCTTTTCAATCTGCACTACACGACGTGCCAGGTCGGGTACTGCTACCGCGGCGCACCGCTGACCATCATCGCAACGCTCGGCTATCGCTGGTGAGGGTTCCCACGGGACGGAGGCGGTCGGACGATCACCATGGATCCCGTGACGGTGCAGTTCGCGGATGACGCGGACTTCGCTCGACTGCTGCCGGCGTTTGGCTTTCGGCGCTTTGGTCAACCCGTCTTACCTGGTTCGACCTGCCCGCTGTTAGTGCGATAGACGGTGCGTGCCGATCTCGATCAGGGTGGACCGGCAGGACAAGCGGTAGATCAGACTGAACAATTGATCCCACATGACCGAACTCCACTGTTGATCATGGACGGAAATCTAGACCCCGTCTCTTTCCGGCAGTTTTCGAGGCGCATGAAAAACGGCTTCTTCGCAGAGCGGAGTGATGTCGTCGGAACAGGGAGGACGAAGTCGCCTCACGCCGATGTGAGGCATATCCCTATCAAAACACCTCGAAATATTCGCGGTGCTCCCAGTCGGTCACCTCGGACAGGAAGCGGTCGATCTCGGCGTTCTTGATGTGGGTGTAATAGTCGACGAACTCAGGCCCGAACTTCTCGCGGAAGAACGGATCGTCCTTCAGCGCGCTGACCGCATCGCGCAGCGACTTCGGCAGCAGTGGCGCCTTGGTCTCGTAGGGCGTGTCGGCGGAGGGACCGGGATCGAGCTTGCGGTCGACGCCGTCGAGGCCCGAGAGGATCTGCGAGGCCATGTAGAGATAGGGGTTGGCGGCGGGCTCGCCGATGCGGTTCTCCAGGCGCGTTGCGGCATCATTGGCACCGCCGAGCACGCGGATCATCACGCCGCGATTGTCGCGGCCCCAGATCGCGCGGTCCGGCGCCAGCGAGTAGGAGCGGTAGCGCTTGTAGCCATTGATGGTCGGGGTGGTGAACACCGTCGAGGCCCGGGCGTGCTCGAGCAGGCCGGCGAGGTATGAGCGGCCGAAGGCGCTGAGCGGCTCACTGCCGTCCTTTTCCGTTTCTTTGGCCATGAAGATGTTTTCGCCGCTGGCGCGTGAGACGATCGACTGGTGCAGGTGCCAGCCGCTCGCGAACACGTTCGGCAGTTTCGGGCGGCACATGAAGGTGGCGTGATAGCCGTGCCGACGTGCGATCTGCTTCACGGCGCTCCGGAACAGCACCATGTTGTCGGCGGGCTCGATCCCCTTCCGCGGCGCGAAGGTGAATTCGCACTGGCTCGGCCCGAACTCGACCTCGACCGAGCGGAGGGGCAGCCCGAGCGCGACGATGTCGCGGCGCAGGATCTCCAGCACCGGCTCCATCTGATCGAAGCGTTGCTCGGTGAGATATTGATAGCCGTGGCTGAGCAGGCTCACCGATGGTGGCGTGCCCGGCTGGCCGGCGTCCTCGGGCCGCATATGCGGGTCGTCGAGCCTGAAGATGTGGAATTCGACCTCGAGCCCGGCGACGAAATCGTGTCCGCGCGTGCCGAGTTCGTCCAGCGCGCGCTTGTAGAGCCCGCGCGTCGCGAACGGCACCGGGCGGCCGTCATTGAAGTAGAGGTCGCACAGCACCCAGCCCGTGGTCGGCGCCCATGGCAAAACCCGAAACGTGGTGGGGTCGGCGACCATCAGCACGTCGGCCGCGCCTTCCATCTCCTTCATGCCGAAGCCGCCGCCCGCGGTGAACACCGGGAATACCGTGCGGTGCGACGTATCCTTGGCGAGCATGGTCGTGGTGATGGAGCATCCGCTCTCCAGCGAGGCGATCGCCTCGGAGGCGATGATGGTCTTGCCGCGCAGGATTCCGTGCTGGTCGGGGAAGGCGAGGCGGATGACCTCGAGGTTCTTCTCCTCGACGATGCGGCGCATGCGCGCCGCCGCGTCCCTCTGCTCATCCGACCACAGCGCATGACGCGCGACGAAAGTCACTTGGGTTGCTCCTCGCTGCTTGTCATTCCGGGGCTCGCGAAGCGAGAACCCGGAATCTCGAGGTTCCGGGTTCGATGCTGGCGCATCGCCCCGGAACGACGGTACCTATATCACTCCGCCGCCGTCAGCCGGTGCACGTTGTCCGCGATCTCCTTCGGCACTGGTGCGGCCCAAGGTGCGCCGCGGCGGCGCTTGACGTCGACCTCCATCCAGTAGAGCTCCCACCCCTGGGTCGGCCCGATGCCGTCCATGGTGGCCGGTCCCTGGATGCTGCGTGCTCTGCTGTCGTCCAGGAACAGCATCGGCTTCTCGCCGCCGCCGACCTTCTCGATCTCCTGCCGCAGCAGGCGGCGATATTGCACGATCGCCTTGTCGCTCGAGCCGAGATGCTCCTTGGTGCGGTCCTGAATCGCGCCCATCGATTCCACCGCCCATTGGTCATGGACGTTGATGTCGGTGCCCATGCCGGTATAGGTCGCGGTCTGCTGCTCGTGCGGATCGAAGCCGTAATCGTTGCTGCGGTTCTTGCGCGACTTGTAGTCGGGCAGCTCATAGAGCTCGAGCCGCTGGTCACGCATCTTCTGCTTGTCGACCGGGTTCGAATAGCTGGTGAAGATCGCGTACCAGTAGCAGTTCACGTCGTCGATCGGCACGTGCCACTGCGAGATCGTCATCTCCGTGCTCATGGGGATGACGAAGCCGTGCGGGAAGAGCTGGTTGGTGACGCGCACATGGGTGCGCTCCTCGTCGATCTCGCGCAGTGCGATCAGCCGCAGGCCGTATTCGGTGTGCTCGACATTGATGATCGGGCGGTCGTATTCGCGCAGGATTTTCGTCATCGGCAGATCAGACCCTGCAGATGCGCCGCGGAACTGCTTGCCGTAGGCGGTGGACGTGTCCTCGTCCTCGAAGAAGCGGTGCAGGTAGGAGGCGTGCGCGGGATCGATGCCAACCTCCAGCGCCTGCAGCCAGTTGCAGGCCATGTGGCCCTTGAACGCAAAGGTGTGCGTGCCGGGGGCGACGAAACAGTCGAGCTCCGGAAAAGCCGGCGGGTCACCCTCGCCGAGATAGGCCCAGAGGATGCCGCTCTTCTCGACCACGGGATAGGAGCGCTGGCGGATGTTTTGGCAAAGCTTTGAATCCTTCGGCTCGGCCGGCGTCTCGATGCACTGGCCGGTGGCGTCGAATAGCCAGCCGTGGAAGGCGCAGCGCAGACCGCCATGTTCTAACCGTCCGAACGCGAGGTCGGCGCCGCGATGCGCGCAGTGGCGGTCGATCAGGCCGTAGCGTCCGGTCTCGTCACGGAACAGCACCAGATTCTCGCCGAGCAGTTTGACGGGGCGGATCGGTCGCGCGCCCTCAAGTTCATCCACCAGCGCCGCCGGCTGCCAGTAGCTCCGCATCAGTTTTCCGCACGGATCCTTCGGACCGGTGCGGGTGATCAGGTCGTTCTGCTCCTGGCTCATCATGGCAGTAGCATCCCTTTGTGGAGTGGCGTTTGTTCGCCTATTGAACGAATGGGCGAATTATGACATGCCTTGGAAAGGCAGCAAGCACTATCTTGCAGGATTGTCCCGGACATGCCCAAGCTGAAGCGCAGTGAGAGCGACGAGCGCGCGACGGATTTTGTCGAGGCCCTCGATCGCGGCCTGCGCCTGCTGCAATGCTTCGGCACGACGGCAGGCCCGATGACGCTGAGCGATCTCGCCCGCGCTGCGGATCTGCCGCGCGCGACCGCCCGGCGCATGCTGTTCACGCTGCAGCGCGGCGGCTTCGTCAGCGGCGATGGCAAGCTGTTCTCGCTGACGCCGCATGTGCTGACGCTGGCGGCGACTTACTTGCGGTCCAACCAGCTCGTCGCGGTGCTTCAGCCGGTGCTCGATCGCGTTGCGACCGCGGCGAACGAAATCTCCTCGCTCGCGGTGCTCGACGGCGATGACGTCGTGTTCATTGCCCGCGGCAGCCCGGCGCGCGTGTTCTCCGGCGGATTGGAGATCGGCTATCGCCTGCCGGCGTTCTGCACCTCGGTCGGCCGCGCCATGCTCAGCCAACTCGACGATGCCGACCTTGCCGCGCGCCTGAAAGCAATGCCGCGCCAGGCGCTGACGCCGCAGACTGTAACCGACCCCAAGGCGCTGCTCACGCGCATCGCCGCCGACCGCGCGCAGGGCTATTCATTGGTCGACCGCGAGGCCGAGCCGCAATTCCGCTCGATCTCGGTTCCCGTCCGCCGCTACGACGACGTGATCGTCGCCGCAATCAACATGGGCGCCCATGTCGATCGCGTGCCGGCGCAGGAATTGATTGAGCGCTTCCTGCCGCTGCTGCAGGAGGGGACGGCGAATGTTAAGGACAGGTTGCTATGAAAAATAGCGTAACAGGCACACCTCTTCTTACGCTCACGCATATGGATACGGGTGTGAAGTTCTATCATCTGAGTGATGAGAGAGCGTTCTTCGAATGGTTGACGCGTATCCCGTGCGTGCGGAGTTGCGAGGGCAATGGCAATCGGGGTCTGGTTGTTCGATTAAAGCGTCGTCCCGGAAACGACGATCTCAGGCAGTTTCTTGCGCTCTGCCGTCGCTATGGCGTCGACATGAAGCAACTGGCAAAATTTGAGACGACAAAAAATCGAGTCTGGTTTCGCGATCCGCAGACGCCCTGGTATCGGGCAGTTTTCGGCCGCGCGGCGGCGTAGTAGGGTAGGTTCGCTGCTGTAGCCCGGGTGAGCGCAGCGCTACCGGGAAATGATCTCAAGACCCCGGATGCCGCTTCGCTCATCCGGGCTCTGGGCCTATAATCTGCTCTACACCAGACGAGGGAGTATGCCATGCAACACACCATGGTTCCCAGTGATCGCGTCGAGCACGTCGCCGTCTATGGTGGCGACGGCACGAAGCTCGGCACGATCGAGCGATTGATGCTCGACAAGGTCAGTGGAACGGTCGCTTACGCGGTGATCAAGACCGGCAGGCTGCTCCGGACACATCATCATTATCCCGTGCAGTGGAGCGCGTTGAAATATGATCCGGGACGTCAGGCCTTCCAGGCCGACCTGACGCCGGAGCAATTGAGCAGCGGTCCCTGCGAATTCGATGGCGATGAGTTCGACTGGGGCGACCGCTCGCGGCCCTACCAGCATCCGAACTACTGGTCGATCTAGCAAGTAAGACGGCCCGGCCGCCCGCATTTCCCGGCGCGGACGCGGCGGGGCTCGAGCCGCGGCCGCCGAGCAGTCGCTGACGTGAGCGTCCGCCTATCCGGCGAGCGGCTGTTCGCCGACCTTGGGCCAATAGGTGCCAAAGCTCCAGAGGCCGCCCTCCGGATCGCGCGCGGCGAAATCGCGGCTGCCATAATCGGTTGTGTAGGGCTCCATCTCGATCTGTGCTCCAGCGGCTTTCACCCTCTCATAGAGCGCGTCGGCATCATCAACGGCCAGATAGACGGCATCCGTCCGCCGGCCGCCGATGTCGCCAACCTGTTTGGCGTAGGCATCGTCTCGATGCGCGCCAAGCATGAGGATCGACGATCCGAACGCCAGCTCGGCATGAACGACCGTGCCCTCGTTGCGGTACACCACGCGTTCGACGAAGCCGAGAACGTTCTTCAGCCAGGCGATCATCGCCTCGGCATCCTTGCAGCGCATGGTGTGGTAGAGGCGCGGCGCTTCATAGCCGTTCGGCTGGTTCATGAAACTCTCCAGGTTCGGTACGAGACGTTCGATGCAAGTGCTTGCAAGCTTGCTGCAGAGCTGACCCTAGTTCGGATCACGGCGGCCGGCTTGAACAAATGGGACTTGACCGTCTCGCGCCGTCTGGCCGCTGTTTTGGCGCTAGCCCCCGCCGTCGCGCATCAGGCGAGGATCGACGACGTCGAGCCGCGCGGCCCATCCGGTCGGCGTCTCGCCGCTGAAGATCCGGAAATCGCGCGCGAGATGTGCCTGGTCGGCATAGCCGGCGTCCGCGGCAATTGCCGCCCAGCCGCCCGTGCCGTCCGTCCGGGCCAGCGCGCAGGCTCGATAAAAGCGCAGCATCTGCGCCAGCGTCTTGGGCGCAACGCCGATCTCGTTGTGGAAGCGGCGCGTGAGATGCTTGCGGCTCCAGCCGATATCGGAGGCGATGTCGGCGATCCTGACCGCGCCCGCGCCTCGCCAGAGCTTCTCCAGGGCGAAAGCCACCGCAGGCGAGGGCACGTGCACGGCGCGGCGACGCACGAAGTCTTCCACGATCTCGAATCGCCGCTGCCAGCCGACCGCGTCGGCCACCCTGGCGCGGAGGTTCTCGCCATCCCGTCCCAGAATGTCGTCGAGGCCGACCATGCGCGCGGTCAGATCGGGCACGGCGCCTCCGAAGAAGCGATACGCCCCGAGCGGCGTGAAATCGACCTGAACGCATTCGGCGCGGCCGTCGGATTCGATCACGACCGGCCCGGGAAACAGACCCGCCGCGAAACTCGGCTGCGCGTCGGCACGATCTGGTTGGTGTCCGAGTGCAATACGGAAGGGCGTTCCCAGATTCACCAGGAGAGGCAGCGCAAGCGGCGCGGCGTGCCGGAAGGCCGCCAAGCCGAGGCCGCGCTCGCGGTAGAACGAGATGCTGGAGATCAGCCGCGCAAGGCGGGGCGAGGCCGGTCGACGGATGACATCGGCAGGTGCGTCCATCGTGCGTCTCATTCGTTCGCGCGCAGCATGGCGCCAAGTATCGGTACGCTTGCAGTGTCGTAGCCCGGGTGAGCGAAGCGATACCCGGGAAAGTCATTGCGAGTCCCGGATGTCGCTTCGCTCATCCGGGCTACGGCTCCGCGCTCTACTGCGCTTCCGCCTCGCGCTCCATGTCGCGGCCGGACAGATCCTCGCCCTGCATGTTGGCGTAATCGCGCGCCATCTCGCGCATCAGGAATTTTGCGGGCACGTCGTGATAGGTGCCGCGGTCGTTGACATATTGCATGTAGGCGCGGCCTTCTCCGTCGAAGGGATGCAGCAGCGCGTCGGTATGGCCGTCGAAATCGAGCGGGGCCACGCCGACCTTGGCGCACAGCGTGTCGTTGAAGGTTGGCGTCGCCTTGCGCCAGGCGCCATCGACATGCACCTCCGTAAAGCCGTGCCAGGTGAAGATGTCCGTGCCCATGCTCGCGCGCAGCTTCTCTGTGGTGAGATGGTTCTTCACGTCCGCAAAGCCGACCCGTGCCGGGATGCCGTGGACGCGGCAGGCGGCGGCATAGAGCGCGGCCTTGCCGACGCAATAGCCCTGGCCTGCGGCGAGAACGCTCGAAGCACGAAACGTCTCGGCGACACGCATGCTGACGTAGGGGTTATAGCGGATACCGTCGCGCACCGCCTTGTAGAGCACGCTCGCCTTCTCGCGCGCGCTCGCATCCGCGCGCACCGCGTCGGCCGCAAATTGCTGCACGGCCGGATGATCGCTGTCGATGTACTCGCCGGGATCGGTGTAGAGATGGCGGATAGTATCGGGAAGGATATCGGTCATGTCTGGAGCTTAGCAGGCGATCGCTGCGGAACTCAAATCACGCGATACTGTCCATGATACGCCTTCGAATTGCGTCGAGGCGCTGCCGCCCTCTCACTGCCGGTTGCGCATCCAGTCGGCGAGGCCCGATATCGCCTTGTCGAGCTCCTGCCGCGCGGCGGTGTCGGTGACCGTCTCCTCCAGCGCGCCGCGCATGCAGAGCATCCAGGCATCGCGCTCGGCATCGCCGATGGCAAAGCCGATGTGGCGCTGGCGCAGCCGCGGATGGCCCTTCTCGACGGAGTAAAGCCGCGGTCCGCCGGTCCATTCGGTGAGATAGCGCTTCAGCACGTCCCTGATCAGGCCGAGGTCGTCCGCATGCATCGCGCGGATGATCTTCGCCTCCGGCAGCGTGTCCATGCGGTCGTAGAAGCGGTCGACGAGGGCGTCGATCGTCGCGCTGCCGCCGATCCGCTCGAACATGGAGGTGGTGACGTCGGTGGAGGTCATCTCTACAGCGCCACACTCCGCAGGCCGAAGCTGCGGGCCTCGTTCTGCAGCACGGGCCGTACCGCATCGATCAGCCGTGCGGCCGCTGCATCGACGGAGAGGCCCGCGGTATCCACCACTGCCGTCGCGCGCGAGTACAGCGGCTCGCGGCTGAGCAGGATGTTGCGCAGCTCCGCCATCGCGGAGCGGTCGTCGGCCATCGGGCGCAGGTCGCCCTGGCGACGGACGCGGGCCATGTGCTCCTCGGGCTCGGCCTTCAGCCAGATCGTGTAGAACGAGGTCAGGATCTGGTCGAAGGTCAAAGGCTCGGACACGATGCCGCCGCCGGTCGCCAGCACCATCAGCTCGTTGCGTGCGAGCAGCTGCTGCAGCGCTGCCTGCTCCATGCGGCGAAAGCCTTCCTGGCCGTACAGCGCGATGATCTCGGCGACCGAGAGCCCGTTCTGCTGCTCGACCTCCTTGTTGAGCTCGACAAAACTCCAGCCGACTTTCTTCGCCAGCATTCGCCCGAGCGTGGATTTGCCGGCCCCGCGCAGGCCGATCAGCGCGATGCCGCAGAACGGCGCACGCCGCGGCGCGGAGGCACTGCCGCCGGCGAGCAGATCTTTTGCCTGCGCGATCTGCGCAGGCGTGGCCTTGCGCAGCAGGTCGCGAAACATCTGCCAGTCCGGTGTCGGATCGACACTGGGAAGCAGATCTTCGAGATGCGCGCCCATCGCGTCCGAGACGCGGCGCAAGAGCACGATGGAGACATTGCCCTTGCCGCTTTCGAGCTGCGCGATGTAGCGCTCCGAGATTCCTGATACCTTGGCGAGCACTTTGCGCGACATGCCGCGCAACGCGCGCATGGTGCGCACGCGCTGGCCGAGCTGTTCGAGAAATCGGGATTCTGCGTCGGGACTGTCGGTCATGAGCCTTCTTTAAGGGATGTCTTCTTGAAGGATGTCCTGCGGCGCATTTTAATGAAACATAATGCCTGCTAGCATTGACAGCAAGCCGCAGCGGTGTCTTTCTATGAATTATAATTCTAAATTCGGGGGAGAAGTCCGTGAGCGAGGGATCCTATAACGCGGTGACCTGGCTGCTCGACCGCAATGTCGAGGAGGGCCGGGGCAACAAGCTGGCCTTCGACGACACCGTCTCGCGGCTCACCTATGGCGAGCTTCAGTGCGAGAGCCGACGCGCCGCCAACATGCTGCGCCGGCTCGGCGTCCGCCGCGAGGAGCGCGTGGCGATGATCATGCTGGACACCGTCGATTTCCCCGTGGTGTTCCTGGGCGCGATCCGCGCCGGCATCGTGCCGGTGCCGCTGAACACGCTGCTGACCGCGGACCAGTACGCCTACATCCTCGCCGACTGCCGCGCGCGCGTGCTGTTCGTCTCCGAAGCGCTCTATCCTGTCATCAAGGACGTGGTCGGCCGCATGCCCGATCTCGAGCATGTCGTGGTCTCCGGCGCCAAGCAGAACGGCCACAAGCAGCTCGCCGAGGAGCTCGCTGGCGAGAGTGATCAGTTCTCCACCGCCGCGACGCATCCGGATGAGCCAGCGTTCTGGCTCTATTCGTCCGGCTCGACCGGCATGCCCAAGGGCGTGCGCCATATCCATTCCAATTTGCAGGCGACCGCCGACACCTACGCCAAGCAGGTGCTCGGCATCCGCGAGAGCGATGTGTGCCTCTCCGCTGCCAAGCTGTTCTTCGCCTACGGGCTCGGCAATGCGCTGACCTTCCCGATGTCGGTTGGCGCCAGCGTGATCCTCAACAGCGAACGGCCGACGCCGGCGCGCATGTTCGATCTGATGAACCGCTACAAGCCGTCGATCTTCTACGGCGTGCCGACCTTGTTCGCGGCGATGCTCAACGACGAGACCATGAAGGCCGAGCGTGGCGGCGGCGCCTTGCGCATCTGCACCTCGGCCGGCGAGGCGCTGCCGGAATCCGTCGGCACCAGCTGGAAGGCGCGCTTCGGCGTCGACATCCTCGACGGTGTCGGCTCGACCGAGCTGTTGCACATCTTCCTGTCGAACGCGCCCGGCGACATCAAATACGGCTCTTCCGGCAAGCCGGTGCCGGGCTATGCGGTGCGGCTGGTCAACGAGGCCGGCCAGGATGTCGCCGATGGCGAGGTTGGTGAGCTCCTGGTCGATGCGCCCTCGGCCGGCGAAGGCTACTGGAATCAGCGCCACAAGAGCCGCCGTACTTTTGAGGGACCGTGGACCCGCACCGGCGACAAATATGTCCGCGACGCTGACGGCCGTTACACCTTCTGCGGCCGCGCCGACGACATGTTCAAGGTTTCCGGCATCTGGGTCTCGCCGTTCGAGGTCGAGAGCGCGCTGATCACCCATCCCGCCGTGCTGGAGGCCGCCGTCGTGCCCGAAGCCGATCCGGAAGGGCTGTTGAAGCCAAAAGCCTTCGTCGTGCTGCGGCCGGGCGCGACGACGAGCGATCTTCAGGAAATGCTGAAGGAGCACGTCAAGCAGAAGATCGGCCCCTGGAAATATCCGCGCTGGATCGACGTGGTGGAGTCCTTGCCGAAGACAGCGACGGGAAAGATCCAGCGGTTCAAGTTGCGGGAAGGGGCGAATTAGCCACAGCCGTCATGGCCGGGCTTGTCCCGGCCATCCACGCGTCGCCGCGTACGAGGAAAGACGTGGATGCCCGGGTCAAGCCCGGGCATGACGACGGCATGACGACGGAGAGAGAAGAGCGCAGAAATGATAAACCTCACCCCCACCGGCTTCCTCAACATCGGCGGCGCCAGCCTCGAATATAAATGGCTCGCGCCTGCATCGGCCGACGCACCGACCATCGTCATGCTGCACGAAGGCCTCGGCTCGGTCGGGCTCTGGGGCGATTTTCCCGAGAAGCTGCAGCAAGCCACCGGTGCCGGCATCTTCGCCTATTCGCGCGCCGGCTACGGCCAGTCGAGCCCGGTGAAATTGCCGCGGCCGCTGGACTACATGCAGCGCGAGGCGCTGGACGTGCTGCCGAAGCTGCTCGATGCGATCGGCTTCAGGCGCGGCCTGCTGCTCGGCCATTCCGACGGCGCCTCAATCGCGACGATCTATGCCGGCGCGCATCAGGACCACCGCCTGAGCGGCCTCGTGCTGATCGCGCCGCATTTCATCGTCGAGGACATCTCGGTGAAATCCATCGCGGAGATCAAGACCAGCTTCGAGACCACGGACCTGAAGGCCAAGCTGGCGCGCTGGCACAAGGACGTCGACAACGCCTTCTACGGCTGGAACTGCGCCTGGCTCGATCCGAAATTCCGCGACTGGGACATCTCGGAATATCTGGCCTATATCCGCGTACCCATGATGGTCGTGCAAGGTGCAGGCGACCAATATGGGACATTGCGTCAGGTCGAAATTGCGCAGGAAGAGTGTTACTGTCCGATAGATTTTAAAGTCATTTCAGACGCGGGCCATTCCCCGCATCGTGAAGCGCCGGGGGCGACGCTTGACGCGATTGAGCAATTTGCAAAAGCGGCCCTGCGCGACGATCAGGGACTCGGGGTACGCGCCGCATGACCATGCGGAGGCACATCCATGAATGTGCCTTCACATGCGACCGGCCAATTGCCATGGCCGCAATGGGCCTATGTGCCGGGCGAAACCGGCGCCATCGAGGCCGATGACGAGACGCTTCGCTTGGCCAAGGCGCTGGTGCCCTCGGCCTTTCGCGGCCACGTGCCGGCCCGTCATCCCGCGCTGCGCTACGGACACGCGCTCAATGACCGCGGTTATTTCTGGGAAGCGCAGGAGGTGCTGGAGACGGTGTGGGCCGCGGCCCCGCAGAGCGGCCGCGAACGCATCCTGCTGCGCGCCTGCATCCACATCGCCAATGCCAATCTGCGCCTGCGCATGCAGAAGGCGCATTCGGCCGCGCGCCTGTTCGGCGACGCTCTGACCGAGCTGCGGGCGTTGAGCGCGCGCAAGGTCGCAAGCGGCGGCGACGGCTTCGTCGAGAGCTTTCCGGTCGCGGCCCTGGTGGCGCTGCTCCAGGCCAATATCGGCCGCCCGCAGCTCGCGAAGGCCGACTGGATCCCGCTGGGTGCCATTGTGCGGTCCTGGCCGACTGCATGAAACAAAGTGCATGCGTCGGCGGTTAAGGGCTAGACGCATCCAAAAAGATGCACTATTGTGCATCTAACGCTAAACCAAAACGAGCTCAAGGGTGGCCCATGGCCGGGGAAGATCGGCGCCTCGCAGGCGGCGCGACATTCATCGATTTCCAGACCGAACCGTCCCGCTACAAGCACTGGAAGCTCGCGATCGAGGGTGACGTCGCGACGCTGACCATGGACGTCGACGAGAATGGCGGCCTGTTCGAGGGCTATCTACTCAAGCTCAACTCCTACGATCTCGGCGTCGACATTGAGCTCGCCGACGTGGTCCAGCGGCTGCGCTTCGAGCATCCCGAGGTGAAGGTCGTGGTGATGCGCTCGGCCAAGAACCGCGTGTTCTGCGCCGGCGCCAACATCCGCATGCTCGCGGGCTCGACGCATGCCCACAAGGTGAACTTCTGCAAGTTCACCAATGAGACCCGTAACGGCATGGAAGATTCTTCCGAAAATTCCGGCCAGCGCTTCATCACGGTCGTGAACGGCTCCGCCGCCGGTGGCGGCTATGAGCTGGCGCTCGCGACCGACCACATCATCCTCGCCGACGACGGCTCGTCTGCGGTCGCTTTGCCTGAAGTGCCGCTGCTCGCGGTGCTGCCGGGCACCGGCGGGCTGACGCGCGTCGTCGACAAGCGAAAAGTGCGCCGCGATCATGCCGATTTCTTCTGCACCATCGAGGAAGGCGTCAAGGGCAAGCGCGCCGTGCAATGGCGCCTCGTCGACGAGATCGCGCCGAACTCGAAGCTCGAGGCGAAGATCGCCGAGCGTGCCAAGGAGTTCGCGACCGCCTCGAAGCGCAAGGGCAGCGGCAAGGGCATCGCGCTGACGCCGCTCAAGCGCATCATCGACGAAAACAGCATCCGCTACGGCTTCGTCACGGTCGATATCGACCGTGCCGCTCGCATCGCCACCATCTCGATCAAGGCGCCGGAGACCGCGGCACCCGCGGACATCGACGGCATGATGGCGCAAGGCGCGTCGTTCTGGCCGCTCCAGGTCGCGCGCGAGCTCGATGACGCGATCCTGCATCTGCGCATCAATGAGCTCGAGATCGCCATGCTGGTGTTCAAGAGCCATGGCGACCGCGCCCATGTGCTGGCCAGTGACGCCTTCCTCGAAGCCAACAAGGCGCACTGGCTGGTCAACGAGATCAGACACTATTGGAAGCGCGTTCTGAAGCGCATCGACGTCACCTCGCGCACGCTGGTGACGCTGGTCGAGCCCGGCTCCTGCTTTGCCGGCACGCTCGCCGAGCTCGTCTTCGCCGCCGACCGCTCCTACATGCTGATCGGCACGCGCCAGGGCGACAACCGCCCGCCGCCGTCGATCGAGCTCTCCGCCATGAATTTCGGCCCGTATCCGATGAGCCACGGCCTGACGCGGCTGGAGTCGCGCTTCCAGGCCGATCCGTCGGATGTGGAGCGCGCCGAGGCCACGATGGGCACCGCGCTCGACGCCGAGCAGGCCGAAGAGCTCGGCCTCGTCACCTTCGCGCTCGACGACATCGACTGGGACGACGAGGTCCGCGTGTTCCTGGAGGAGCGCGCCAGCTTCTCGCCGGACAGCCTCACAGGCATGGAAGCGAGCCTGCGCTTCGTCGGCCCGGAGACGATGGAATCGAAAATCTTCTCGCGCTTGACCGCATGGCAGAACTGGATCTTCCAGCGCCCCAACGCGGTCGGCGAGGAAGGCGCGCTGCGCCGCTACGGCAGCGGGCAGAAGCCGAAATTCGATATGACGCGAGTCTAGCGAGTAGGGAGTGGCGAATGGCGAATAGGAGTTTCCATTCGCTACTCGCCATTCGCCATTCGCCCCCTTAACGAGCTAGTCCCCCACGGGAGGTCCACATGAACATGAACATCATGAACGTCGACTACTCGACCAAGATTCCGAACAACGTCAATCTCGCCGAAGATCGCCAGGTGCTCAAAGCACTCGAGGGCTGGCATCCCGGCTACATGGATTGGTGGAGCGACATGGGGCCGGAAGGTTTCCAGGAATCGCTGGTCTATTTGCGCACCGCCTATTCGGTCGATCCGCGCGGCTGGGCCAAGTTCGACTATGTCCGCATGCCCGACTATCGCTGGGGCATCTTGCTGGCGCCGCAGGAAGAGAACCGCGTCGTTCCGTTCGGCGAGCATTTTGGCGAGCCGGCCTGGCAGGAAGTCCCGGGCGAATACCGCGCCATGCTGCGCCGCCTGATCGTGATCCAGGGCGACACCGAGCCGGCCTCGGTCGAGCAGCAGCGTCATCTCGGCAAGACCGCGCCCTCGCTCTACGACATGCGCAACCTGTTCCAGGTTAATGTCGAGGAGGGCCGTCACCTCTGGGCGATGGTCTATCTGCTGCAGAAATATTTTGGCCGCGACGGTCGCGAAGAAGCCGACGATCTGTTGCGCCGCCGCTCCGGCGATGCCGACGCACCGCGCATGCTCGGCGCCTTCAACGAGGCGACGCCGGACTGGCTGTCCTTCTTCATGTTCACTTATTTCACCGACCGCGACGGCAAGATGCAGCTGCACTCGCTCGCGCAGTCCGGCTTCGATCCGCTGTCGCGCACCTGCCGCTTCATGCTGACCGAGGAAGCCCATCACATGTTCGTCGGTGAGACCGGCATCACCCGCGTCGTGCAGCGCACCTGCGATGCGATGCGCGAGGCCGGCATCACCGATCCAACCGATATCGCAAAAGTCCGCGCGCTCGGCGTGATCGACCTGCCGACCATCCAGAAGAAGCTGAACCTGCACTATACGCTGTCGCTCGACCTGTTCGGCTCCGAGGTTTCGACCAACGCTGCCAACGCCTTCAACACCGGCATCAAGGGCCGCTATCACGAGACCCAGATCGACGACGATCACCAGCTCAAGAACGCGACCTATCCGGTGCTGAAGTTCATCAACGGCGAGATCAAGCTGGTCGACGAGCCGGCGCTGACCGCGCTCAACATGCGTCTGCGCGACGATTACAGCCAGGATTGCGTCAAGGGCATGCTGCGCTGGAACAAGGTGATCTCGACCGCGGGCTACGACTTCAAGCTGACCTTGCCCAATGTCGCCTTCCACCGCCACATCGGCGAGTTCAAGGACGTGCGCGCGACGCCCGACGGCCTCCTGATCGACGATGCCACCTGGGCGAAGCGCAAGGACGAATGGCTGCCCTCGACCGCCGACGGCGACTTCATCACCTCGCTGATGCAGCCCGTCACCGAGAGCGGCAAGTTCGCCTCGTGGATCTCGCCGCCGAAGGTCGGCATCGACAACAAGCCGGGTGATTTCGAGTACGTGAAGATCGAGTCGTGAGATAGGCGAATGGCGAGTGGCGAATAGTGCAAGAGGTGCTATTCGCCATTCGCTACCTCGCTACTCGCGCATTCAGCTATCCCACCCGCTCCCCTTGATCCCCGGGTTGGCGTAGACGATGCCGCCGTCCACCGCGATGGTCGCGCCCACCACGTAATCGCCCGCGCGCGAGGCGAGATAGATTGCGGCGCCCGCCATGTCCTCGTCGGTGCCGATGCGCCCCGCGGGCACGCGCGTTGCGACTTCGTCGCCATGGTCGCGCGCGGCGCGGTTCATGTCGGACTGGAACGGGCCCGGCGCGATTGCCGTGACCACGACGTGGTCGGAGATCAGCCTCACCGCCATGCGCCGGGTCAAATGGATCAGCCCGGCCTTGCTCGCGGCGTAGGAATAGGTCTCCATCGGATTGACGAAGATGCCGTCGATCGAGGCGATGT
>NZ_PTFE01000061.1:0-50287 GCF_002936975.1 Bradyrhizobium sp. AC87j1 | reverse complement strand
GGTGGGCCACGATCGCGGCCTGAGCCGCCCGCCGAGGGCGACCACTACAGACTTGGCTGGCAATTGCCGTAACCACGGCCCTTCTCCTGCCGTCCTCAACTTCAAAAGCCGATAACGCAACAGGCCCCTTGTGGGAGAAGGTGGCGCGAAGCGCCGGATGAGGGGTCTCTCTCCGCGTACTCAATGAAATTGAACTTGCGGAGAGAGACCCTCACCCGTCTCGCCGCTATGCGGCGAGCCACCCTCTCCCACAAGGGGAGAGGGTGCAGTGAGCAAGCGCCTTCACTCCTTCAGATCATTCACCTGCTTGACCCAGGTGCGCACGTCGGCGAGCACGGCGGGCAGCACCGCCTTGACCTCGGCCACGGTCATGCCGGGCTTGATGCGGGGATCGTACAGCAGATTGAGGATGTACTGGTCGTAGACGTCGAAATAGCCCATCGAGACATTGTCGTTGAACATGGTCCAAGGCACGCTCGCTGTGTCGTTGATGGGCCCGAGCGATTGCAGCAGCTCCTCATAGGCGCAGTCGAGGAAGACGAAATCGCCGTTGTCGACGGTGAGGATGACGTCGGAATGCTCGATCTCGTAATTGTCGTTCTTGCGGAAGCCGGACAGGCATTGCGGGTCGAGCGAGGTGCGGATCTCGCGCGCCTTCTCGGCGCCGTAGAAGCTGGAGATGGTGCGGAAGAGGTCGCGGTCGCGCACTAGCTTCACCCGCACATTGGCCGCTTCGGCGGTCGCGATCATGGCGATGTCGAGATGCTGCACGCGATGGGCGATGTCGGCCACGACCTTGCCGAGCTGTGTCTTGCGGTCGGTGCGGTCGCTCTCGGCGTATACGCGCACCGGCCCGTCGAATTTGCGGATGCGGTCGACGCGGCCGGCGAGGTGATATTCGGCGCCGAACGCCGTCTTCAGGAAGCCCTCGACGATCTCGCCGTCCGTAAAATTCTTCTTCTCGGAGCGCTGGCGCGAGGAGATAGCGGGCAATTCGCTGGCCACCGCCGTGGTCGCGGGGTCAGGCGCGCATGTGAGCGCGGCGAGCGCCAGCAGGGCGATGCGAAGGGCAGCCGAGGACGGATTCAATGCGCTCATCGTCGTGCGACGCTGCCGTATTCACGTCGCGCGCACAAGACCGCAGATTCACGCGGCCTGCGGGTTCCCGGCTGTGGCTGTTGGGTCAGCGGCGTAGGGTGGGCAAAGGCGCGAAAGCGCCGTGCCCACCATCGCGCCGCAATCACGGTCAGTGGTGGGCACGCCTCCGGCTTTGCCCACCCTACGAGAGTTTGAGTCTGGTCAGTTGTTCAGCACCACCACCGTGGTACCGACCGAGACGCGGCCGTAGAGATCGCTGACGTCGTCATTGGTCATGCGGAAGCAGCCCGACGAGACGGCCTGGCCGATCGTCTCAGGCTCGTTGGAGCCGTGGATGCGGTAGAGCGTCGAGCCCAGATACATCGCGCGTGCGCCGAGCGGATTCTCGACGCCGCCCTTCATGTGGCGCGGCAGATCCGGCCGGCGAGCCAGCATCTGCGATGGCGGCGTCCAGTCCGGCCATTCCTTCTTGGCGGTGATCCTGTGGACCCCGCCCCAGCGGAAGCCGTCGCGGCCGACGCCGATGCCGTAGCGCAGCGCCTGGCCGTTCTGCAGCACCAGATACAGCCGCCGCTCGCTGGTGTTCACCACGATCGTGCCGGGGGCGTAATTGCCGTTATACATGACGGTGGTGCGGGGGACCGGATTGGCGCCGGAACGGAAGAAGTTCGGGCCGCCGCCCATGATGTCGCGCGAGTCGAACTCTTCGGCGAACGCGCCGCCCGCCATGGCCGACAGCAGTGCGACGGCGGCAATCGGCGCGGCAAAAAACCGGATCATTGTTTCCCCCAGCAAAAAATCGATTCAACAAAGGCCACAGGCCATATTTGCGGGCTTTTCGCAAGCCACGGCCCCGTGAGGGACATCATCCAGCCGAGGCGTTATCAAATCGGCAACCATGCCGGCTTGCCGAAAACCGTTAGCCAAACCGGCGCATCGCCGCGCGGGGCAGGGCCGCGATGCCGGCTATTGCTTTGACGGGACGAGCGAACAATGATTGATCGGACGGATCTTTGGACATGGCCGGTTGCGGGAGCTTGGGATGAACGGTGCGGAAAGCCTGGTGCGGACGATGGTCAAGGGTGGGGTGGATGTCTGCTTCACCAACCCAGGCACCTCCGAGATGCATTTTGTCGCAGCGCTCGACCGCGTCCCGGGCATGCGCTGCGTGCTCGGCCTGTTCGAGGGCGTGGTGACGGGCGCGGCCGACGGATACTATCGCATGAAGGGTACGCCGGCCTCGACGCTGCTGCATCTCGGCCCTGGCCTCGCCAACGGTCTTGCCAACCTGCACAACGCCAAGAAGGCCAATTCCGGCATCGTCAACATCGTCGGCCAGCATGCCGTCTATCACATCGACTACAACGCGCCGCTGACCTCCGACATCGAGGGGTTGGCCCGGCCGATGTCGTCCTGGGTCCAGACCTCGCCGAACTCCAAATCGGTGGCCGCCGACGGCGCCGCCGCGATCGCCGCCGCCAAGAGCGCGCCGGGGCAGATCGCAACCCTGATCCTGCCCGCCGACACCGCCTGGAACGAGGCCGACGGCATCGCCGAAGTCCCAGACGAGCAGCAGCGCGCCAGCTATTCGCCGCAGGCGGTCGAGCGGGCCGCGAAGATCCTGCACGGTGACGGCGAGGGCACGCTGCTGCTGATGACCGGCAGCGCCTTGAGCGAGCAGGGCCTGGCGCTGGCCGAGCGCATCGCCGCCAAGACTGGCTGCACCGTGATGGGCCCGACCTTCCGCCCGAAGATGGCGCGCGGCCGCGGCCGCTTCTCGATCGACCGCATCCACTACGTCATCGAGCACGCGCTGCCGATGCTGGCCAAGTTCCGTCACATCGTGCTGGTCGAGTCCGACGATCCCGTGGCGTTCTTCGCCTATCCGAACAAGCCGAGCATGCTCAAGCCTGAGGGCTGCGAGGTGCATCGCATGACTGCGTGGGGCGAGAATTCGGTCGCAGCCCTCGAAGCGCTCGCCGGCGCCGTCAAGGCCAGCGCCAAGGACGTCAAGCCGCATGCGGTGCAGGAGCTGATCAAGCCGACCGGCGAGCTCACCTTCGCCTCGATCGCGCAGGCGATCGCCTGTGCGATCCCCGAGAACGCGATCATGGTCGACGAATCCCTCACCACAGGCCGCGGCTTCTTCCCGCCGACGGCGTCCGCAGCGCCGCATGACTGGCTGCAGAACATGGGCGGTTCGATCGGCTTCTCGACGCCGCTGTCGATCGGCGCAGCGATCGCCTGCCCGGACCGCAAGGTCATCACCATGGTCGGTGACGGCAGCGCGATGTACACGATCCAGTCGCTGTGGACCCAGGCGCGCGAGAACCTCAACATCGTTACCATCGTGTTCGCCAACCGCATCTACCAGATCCTGCGCGGCGAGTTCGACAATGTCGGCGCCGGCGAGCCCGGCCAGCGCGCCAACGACATGCTCCGGCTCGACCGTCCGACGCTGGATTTCGTCGCGCTGGCCAAAGGCATGGGCGTGCCCGGCCGCGCCGTCACCAATGCCGACGAGTTCAACAAGGCGCTGGCCGAAGCCGTCGCCGAGCCGGGGCCGCGGCTGATCGAAGTCCAGATGTAAGGTCTGGCTGATCGCGCCGCGAGTTCAGGCCCTGTTGTAGCCCGGATGGAGCCAACGGGTCGGCGCAAAGCGCCGCCCGATGACAGGCTCCGCGTAATCCGGGGCTCCGTGTGTTTTGCGAGAACCCCGGATTGCGCTACGCTCCATCCGGGCTACTCACTTTGCAGTGCGCGTGATGGGCCGGGGGCAACATGCAGACCGAGCTGAACAAGGTGATCGCGGCGCTCCGGGACTTCTACGCCCACGAGGGCTTCCTGTTCGAGAAGGACATCGGCGAGCGCGCGGTCACGCACCGCTTCGCCGTGCATCTGGAGAAGCAGTTCTCCGGCTGGTCGGTCGACTGCAATTACGACCGGCTCGGCGAGCGCACGCTACATCTGCCGCACGGCACCATCATCTCGACCGACGACCATCTGGGCAAGTCGATCTACCCCGATGTCGTCGTGCATCAGCGCGAGATCCCGAACAATCTGCTCACGGCGGAGATCCGCAAGGCGAGCAATCACACCCCGCTTGAGCACGACCAGCAAAAGCTGCGGGCGCTGACCGACGTGCATGTCTGGTTTCCCTACTGGATCGGCGTGCTGCTCGTGCTGGACAAGCATCATGTGACGATGTCAGAGGTGTATGTCAGCGCCGCAATCGATCAGCCGCTCTCGCTCTGGTTCGCCACGCGGCTCGAGGAAAGCGGATTGGGAGCCGGCACGCAGAGGTCAGGCTAATCGTTGCCACATAATAGGTGCTCTCCCTCTCCCACTTGCGGGAGAGGGAATCTCACCACCTACGTCATCAGTAATGATACGGCTGCGAGTACGCGTAGCGCGGGTTGATGCCGCAATAGGCCGATGTGCCGGAAGCGGTCGCCGCACATTGCTGATAGCTCGCGAACTGGCAGTTGCCGGGATAGCCCCAGTTGCGGCCCTGCAGGCAGTATCTGTCGCTTCCGGCCTGGGCCGGGGCCGCCGACAACGATGCGGCGATCAGCGTTGCGAACGATGCAAGCGTGAGGATGGTGCGACGCATTTCGATCTCCTTCAATGGTAGGTGGAACGACCGAGCCTTGGCGTTCCCGTGGCCTGTCTGACGCGGGGTCATGCTGTGTTGGTGTCCGCGACGCCGGATGCGTTCGAAGCGAGGTACATCGTGACGCAGCCAGCGGCTTGCACTGTGATCTCGGCCACAGTTCGCGCACGGGTTCCGACCTATCCTCGGCGAACTTGCACGCCTCGATCCCGTGGGACTAGGCTTGCCTCATACGGATCAAGGCATTTGGAGGTTCTGATGCAGAAAACATATTTGCTGGCTGCAGTGGCAGCGCTGGCGCTCATGACGCAAACGCCGCATGCCTTGGCCCAATCCCTGGCCCAAAGCGCGCCGGCGGCCGGCGGAACCGCGGCGCCTGCGGCGACAACCACTGCGCCGGCCACGACGGCGGCGCCGAGCGCAACCACCGACACGTCCAGCCAGCCGACCGACTCCAAGAAGAGCGCGTCGAAGAAGCCGGTGAAGAAGAAGATGACGCGGCAGCAGGAAATCGACCACTCCGTCGATAGCGGCACCGTGCCCGCGCGCTATCGCAGTTCGGTGCCCAAGCAGTACCAGCAATATATTCCGTTCGATAAGCGGTGACGGATCGCACAGCGGCGCGACGTGATCAGCCGTCGCGCCGCCGGTGTCTGCCCAGACGGGCGCTGGCCGGGCGGCTGCCGACCTCACATCCCCGGTGGCGGTCTGAGAGAGCAGTGCTAGAGTGGGCCGAAGCTTGGGGGGAATGATGAGTGACGACGTGAAGGATGCTGGCCTTGTGGCCATGATCAGCAGCATCCTTGGAGGCAACAAGCGCGCAGACAGTGTTGCACCGCCGCCGCTCACCGAGGGTCCGCCGACAGTGCCGTCGAACGGAGCGGACGCGGTCGCGGCGCCGGTCGCTGAGGCGACGTCGACCAAGCAGGAGGATGCGCCCGCCGCGGCGCCGGCCGCCGTGGAACCGGTCGAGCAGCCTGCGAAGATCGTCACCACGCGGGATGGCAAGCAGTTGTTGCCGGCGGAGGCGATCGCCGATCTCGTGCTAGGCGAGCTGCGCAAGCTGGAGAATTTCCCGGCGACCGGCGCCTCGGTCACGGTCTACGGTTACAGGCACTGGAACGCCATGATCACTTTCGCGCCGTTCTCGACCAATTTCCAGAATGCGACGCGGTTCCGCCAGGCCATGCCGGACCTCGTCTTCAAGCTCCGTCGTTTCGTCGAACTTGAGATATAGATAAAGCGTTATCAAGCGAAGTGGACACCGGTTCGCGTGAAGAAAACGCGTCAAAATAAAGACGCGAGAGCTCGACAGGATATTTGAATTGAGCGTCGCCTTTACCAAGGAAGAAAGCGCCGAAACCGCGTCCGAGACGCTGTTGCCGGATCGCCCGATCTCGCCGCATCCCAACCTCGTGACGGAAGCAGGCCTGCTTGCGTTGCAGACGCAGCTTCAGCAAGCCCGCGAGGCCTATGAAGCCGCGCAAGCCATCGAGGACGTCAACGAAAAGCGCCGGCAGTCGGCGGTGCCGTTGCGCGACACCCGCTACCTGACCGAACGCTTGCGCACCGCGCAGCTCGTTCCCAACCCGACCTCGACCGAAACGGTCGCCTTCGGCAGCACCGTGACCTTCAGCCGCACCGACGGCCGCGTGCAGACCTATCGCATCGTCGGCGAGGACGAAGCCGACCCCAAGGCCGGCTCGATCTCGTTCGTCGCGCCGGTCGCGCGGTCGCTGATGGGGAAAGCGGTGGGTGACGTCGTGGGCGCGGGCGCGCAGGAGATCGAGATTCTGTCGATCGGGTAGGGGCGGAGCCCGTATTGGTCTGCCGAAAGCATGATCCGGAAAAGTGCGAAGCGGTTTTCCGGAAAGATCATGCGCAAACAACAACCTAAAGCGCGAAGATGATTCATCCAAATCGCATCGCGCTTTAAGTCTGCGGAAGCGGAACTCCGGTCAGCCTGCCCAATCTTTCGATGAGTGCGTCCTGAAAATCCGGATCGGTCGCCTCCCTGGCCGGCTCCTCCCGCCGGAGATGATGCCAGTAGCGCCCGCTGACCAGGGCGGCGGGCTCCTCGCTCACCGCGAGCCAGGCTTGGGTCTGTTGTCCGGTGTGGAGATCGACCGGGGCGCCCGAACCACCCATCTTGGTGCGTACCCATCCGGGATCGACGGCGTTGCTCAGGACTTTGGGCCAGCGTCGTGCCAGACCGAACGCCAGCGCGACAACGTGCAGCTTGCTCTCGGCATAGGCCTTGGCCGAATCCCAGTCCCGCTGTGTCCAATCGAGGTCGTCGAGCGAGCCCTCTCCACCGCGGTGCAATCCGCTGCTGAGATACACCAATCGGTCGGGCCGCTCGATCAGGGCGGTCAGCATGTACGGCGCAAGCGTGTTGATGGCCAGGGTTTCGGCATGGCCCTCCGGCGTCGCGCCACGGTCCGGCCGCGTGTAGACGCCGGCGTTGTGGATGATCGTGTCCATGCGACCGATCGCGTTGACTTGGTCGGCGATGCTTCTTGCATCTGCGGCACTGCGGAGATCGCCGACCACGATCCCGGCGCAACGCGACGCGAACTCGCCGATATCGGCGGCGCGATCCGCCGCCCGCGCGTGCAGCACCACGCGGTGACCTTGATCAACGAGCGATTGCGCCGCCGCCCGGCCGAGGCCGTCCGTGCTGCCGGTGATGAAGATGATCGCCATGCGCTGCTTCTCCCGATGTCTCAGAACGCACTCTACAGCGCCCGTCCGTTACTTCCGATATTGTTCGTCGCTCACTTTCTCCATCCAGTCCACGTTCCTGCCGCCGGAGGATTCCTGGATGGCAATATGGGTCATCGCCGTCGTCGGCGAGGCGCCATGCCAATGCTTCAGTCCCGGCGGAAACCACACGACGTCGCCCGGCCGGATCTCCTCGATGTCTCCACCTTCGCGCTGAACCCAACCCAGTCCCGCGGTGACGATGAGCGTCTGTCCGAGCGGATGCGTGTGCCAGGCGGTGCGGGCACCCGGCTCGAAGGTAACCTGGCCTGCGCCCACCCGAGCCGGATCAGGGGCCTGGAACAGCGGGTCGATGCGTACCGTGCCGGTGAACCAGTCCTGCGGTCCCTTCTGGGACGGGCGCGATCCGTTTCGCTTGATGTCGATGTCCATGTGCGTCTCCTGTGCTTCCGACGCGCGCGCCTGCGCGCGGCGAATTCCGATGACAACGGCGGCGCTGCCGCCAATGAGCACGTCCCTGCGCCTGATCACGGCATGTCTCCGCTCAGCGCGGCCGCTTTTCGACGACGTCCTTGATCACCGGCGCCGCGGAGAATGCGTTGGGCCAGCCGGCGTAGAAGGCGAGATGGCCGAGCACCTCGCCGGCTTCCTCCCGCGTCAACCCGTTATCCATCGCGCGGTTCAAATGATAGGTGATCTGCGCGACCTGACCGGTCGCGATGAGAGCGCTCACAGTCACGACGCTGCGGTCGCGCGGTGCCAGCGCCGGCCTCAGCCAGAGATCGCGGAACAGCACGTCGGTCGTGTACTGGACGAGGCTTGGCGTGATCTGCCCGAACTGCTCGCCGACGCGGGTCGCCCGCTGCTTCTCCGCGGCTTCGTCGAGCGGCAGTTGCGGCCCAGAGGCCGGCGGGAGCTGATCGGCCCCGATGTTGCGGCTCTTGAAGACGTCGCGCGCCGCCGGGATCGCATCCACCGCGTTCGCCCAGCCGGTGTAGAAGGCGAGGTGCGTGATGATCTCCGATATCTCCGCCGGCTTCACCCCGTTGTCGAGCGCGCGTGCGAGATAGTCCGGCAGCTCCACGGTCTGGTTGCGCGCGATCAGCGCCGCGACCGTGACGATGCTGCGGTCTCGCGGCGAAAGACCCGGGCGCTTCCAGAGATCGCCGATGACGAACTTTTGCGCGTAGGCTTCGAGCGCCGGCGCAACGGCGCGGATGTCTTCCGATGTCGACATGGGATTTGCTCCTTTGACGGCTGCCGTGTCCGCGGCGGCCAGGCCGCCGGCGATTAGCCAGAATGACAACAAGGTGGTTGCGAGCGTTCTCATTGCGGATGTCCTTCGACGGTGAACGGGTGCGCCAGCAGCCACCAGGCGACCAGCGCGGCGCAGAGCACGGTGACGGCGCTTGCGAGAAACAAAACGTTCAGCCTTGCTCCGGTTGCGATCAATCCAAGCGCGGGGCTGGCGATCCCCTGCGCCAGGTCGAGAAAGGCGGTGTAGGCGCCCATGGCCAGGCCGCGATTCTGCACGGGAACGCGGCGCACGGCCTCGACGCCGAAGCCGGGATAGATCAGCGAGAAGCCGAACCCGGTGAGCGCGGCACCGGCCAGTGCCATCTCGGGTCGTGCCGCAAGCCAGATCAGGGCCTGCCCGGCGGCTTCGACCAGGGCACAGAGAAGCGCAATCCAGGCGCCGCCGATCGCATCGGCCAGATGACTGAACAAGACGCGCGCCAGGATGAAGGCGAGGGCATAGGCCGTGTAAGCAAGCCATCCATTGGCCCATCCCCGGCTGGCAAACAGCAAGGCGACGAACGTCGTCACCGCGCCGAAGCCGACGCTGCCGAGGGCCGATCCGAGGCCCGGCACCCATACCGCGCCGAGCACTTTGGCGAACGACAAGCGCACTTGCTGCACCGGCGCCGCCGCGGGAAGCTGCATCACGAACAGCAGAGCCAGCAGCGGCGCTGCCGTGGTCGCGAGCGCGATCGCGGCAAAGCCGTAGGCGGCGTAAAGCGCTGAGCCTGCGGGGGCGCCAATAGCGAAGGCAGCGAACATCGCCGAACCGACCCAGGCGATGACCTTGCCGGTGTTGCCGCTCTCGACGAGGACCAGCCCCCAACTGACCGCGGCCGTGATGATGAAGCTCTCGGCGGCGCCGAGCAGGCCGCGGCCCAGCAGCAGAATGGTCACCGAGGCCAGTGGAGCCTCAGTGAAGCCGAGCGAGAGTAGGTAGAACAGCCCGGACGCTGCGGCCGCGATGAGGCCGGCGATGACACCGCGCTTCGCCCCGCTCCTGTCCGAGACTTGGCCGGCCCATGGCCGCGAGACCAGGGATGCCGCGAACTGGCTGCCGGCGACCAGGCCGACCACGAACGTGCCGAACCCCAATTCGTCGTGCACATGAAGCGGAAGCACGGGCATCGCCATGCCGATGACGAGGAAGGCTGCGAAGACAACCGCCATGATCGGCAGCAAATTCGCCGTGACGCGAAGCGAGGCGACGGGCTGCATGGCTGTCACTGGCATGCTGATTCAGGGCTCCTGGTGGCTGCTCCGAACCTAGGACCTTCGCCGTGCCTTGATTAGGTGATAGATTTCGAATGAAGTTATTAGGGTGACTAATCAATGCATCGGGACGACGCGAGCGACCTTCTTGCCTTCCTGGCCGTGGCGCGGGAGCGCAACTTCACGCGCGCGGCGGCGAAGCTTGGCATGACTCAGTCCGCGCTGAGCCAGATCATCCGGAATCTGGAGGAGCGGCTGGGTGTCAGGCTGCTCAATCGAACGACGCGGAGCGTCACGCCGACCCAGGCCGGCGAGCGGCTGTTCCAGAGCATCGGCCCCAAGTTCACCGAGATGGACAACGATCTCGCTGCCCTCGGCGAGTTTCGCGAAAAGCCTGCCGGAACCGTTCGGCTGACCGCGACGGAATATGCCGCCAGCGAAATCCTGCTGCCGGCGCTGGGAAAGCTCCTGCCGAAATACCCCGACATCCACGTCGAGATCATCATCGACTACGGGCTCACCAACATCGTCGCGCAGCAGGTCGATGCGGGCATCCGTCCCGGCGAGCTTGTCGCCAAGGACATGATCGCCGTGCGCGTCAGCCCCGATCTCCGGATGGCCGTCGTCGGCTCTCCGTCCTATTTCGCCGACCGCAAGCGGCCGAAGACGCCGCAGGATCTGACCCAGCATAATTGCCTCAATCTGCGTCTGCCCACGCACGGCGGCAGCCTGTATGCCTGGGAATTCGAGAAGAACGGGCGGGAGCTCAATGTGCGGGTGGAGGGCCAGCTCGTGTTCAACAGCGCGGGGCTTCTCTTGAACGGAGCGTTGAAGGGCCTCGGCCTTGCCTACCTCACCGAGGGACATGTGCAGCCGTATTTGTCAGAGGGACGTCTTGTCCGCGTGCTCTCGGATTGGTGTCCGCCGTTCTCGGGATACCATCTCTACTATGCCAGCCGGCGCCAGCCTTCCCCGGCCTTCTCGCTACTGGTGGAGGCGCTGCGATACCGCGGCAAGTAGAACGGCAAGTCGAATCGGCAAGTCGAACGGAATGACCGCGTCCGGCACTTCAGGCGCGCAGAACATGGAGATTTGATCGATTGCATGGGGTGTGCAGGGTGAGGCGAGGATTGCAGGAGCAATCCCATTCGCCTAAAGCATGAGCCATGCGTTTCCGTTGTCTTGTCCTGATATCGATGATCTCCGCCGTGTCCGCGAAACAAAGCCCGATGGTTGGATGAGACGGTTTCTGTCGGGAGCGTTGCCGTTCTACGCGCTGGCTGTACTGGCCATGTGCATGTACCTCGTCCTGTACAGGACGAACCTTTTCGATCTGAACGCCATCGTCCATGGCGCGACCGGGTCGTCATGGTTTCTGGTCTTCATGTTCGTCTGCGTGCTGCTGGAGGCGGTCTTCCCGTATTTCGGCTATTTTCCCGGAACCGCCCTCATTCTGATGTCCGTGGCGCTCAATCCAAAGTCGGCGGATACTTCCGTCTTTGTGGTGGCGTGGCTCGCCATCATCCTGGGCGCCGTCTTGAGTTACGGACAGGCTCGTTTCTTCAGGCCGTTCCTGCAGCGGGTGGCTTCGAAGGCGGCCCTGCGCCGATGCGAGTCCCTGTTCGACGCCTATGGCGCTTACGCGCGCATTGCCTTGTTCGTTCATCCCAACGCCTGCGCGATGTATTTCACGGCGCTCGGACTTCTCGGCCGCAGCCTGACGCGAGAGCTCGCCTATCTCTGCGTGGGTGCAGCCGCCGCCGTGGGCATCCTGTTCGTGATCGTGACCAGATTGGTGTCGTCGGTAGGCCCCACTGATGATGGGGAATTGCAGCTGCTGCTCTCGGCAGCGCTGGCCGCCATGGGGACGCTTGTTGGTCTCTACGCGGCCTGGCGGCCGGAGCGGGTCGCCTGAAGCTTGCTCCGTCTTACACCTCCTGCAGCTCAACACCCGTCAACTTGTGTGCATGGGGTTGTTTTCGACATTTTGAGGCAGCTCGAAGGACCGCTGGCGGGCGCCGTGATCGCCTGCGATCGACAGCTTCAGGGCGACGGCGCTGATCTAGCCACACCTTACTAATGCGCCTCTACCCGCCAAGCTTAGTGCAATACGCGAGCGGCTTCTGCTAGCCGGACTTTCTCTCTGAGGCCCTCGAGATCCTCTATTGCCTTAAGCAATCTCACCAACTCGGAAACTATGTGTGCCAGAGTAGGCCTTTGCGGTTTTGAGGTTCGAGATTTCTGTTTCATCGCGAAACGGCTCCCTGCCAGGTCCGGTGAAGATAGGCCGGGATTGGCAAGGACCGTGCCAGCGAAGCGCAAACCGGCATTTCAGGCAAGAGAGCGTGCAGGAGGCAAGCGAAAAGGTTATCTGGCCGGTGCCCCTTTCCATCCATACGACTGGTGTGCGATCTGGCCAGTGATGTCGGCGTCCTTTTCGTCAGAGAGGCGCCAAGCCGCCACTCCGAAGCAGATGGTTAGAACCACGGCTGTTGTTAGCAGCAGTATCGATAGAAACTGGCTCACGCCTACACCCCTGAATGCGACGCATGAGCGAGCGACCACGGAACGTCGATTCGGAAAATGCAGATGCATTGACCTATCAGCAGGGTATCCCCAGGTATGCACGAATGCGCAATTAACCTTGGTTGCAGTTGCTATCCCTTCCAGTCGCGAGATTGTATCAGGCTCCGACCGAACAGCGGAGTGCCGATCCATGGTTAGGAAAGCAGCCGCTTAAGAACGCACCCTCGAACCTATCCGCGGCCCGGGGCCCGGGGCCAAAGTGCAGATGGGACCATTCGTTGCTGGCGCGAACCGCGTCGAGAACGTTGCGGACTTCGCATCCCGCGTTGCCGAAAGAGCGGCCGAAACTAACGATGAAGATCCGATCGTTGCTAGCGCTACGAGCACTACCCCGAAAACTAGGCTGCGCATTTAAATCTCCCTCAATTATCTCAGCATCGGACCGCGTTGTTTCAGCACCGCTTCGTTTGGCCGCCAAAATGGCTTCGTGCACACGACCGTGAAGCGTGGATTGCTGTTTTGCTCTGGCCCAAAGTCTCTCTAAGCCGAAGCAGAGCCCAGCCGGCCTCAGCCGCCCAGACTGCTCTGAGAACGCGCGCTCGATCTCAGTCAGGCCCACGGCTGCTCTTCGAGGACAGTTCGATGAGCCTTAACGCCTTCCGCATCGGGATGGGACAAACCCGTCAGTGGACCGAGAGCGCTCACAAGCCCGATGACTATGCGGACGAGCCCGACGATGATCGATAGGACAGGTGAGCTGAACGAACGGCCGGAAATGCAGCGGCCCCGGCACCCGTTCGCTGAGGCCGCTTTTATTTGCTCGGTAAGCGGAACGACTTTCCCAATTCCGAGTCGAATCCAAGCTCCCGACAAGTCCCCAGATCAAAAGCCCCCGTCGGGAGCAAACCTTCCCCAAGGTTGGCGACCTCGGCCCCCAAACCGAGGTCGTTTGTCGTAAGCGTGGAAAAAGGCGTCGGCAAGGCGTGTGCGGGTAACGCACATCGCGCGCTTCTTGCGGTTCACTTTGAATGCGCTGGTTGCAGTCGCGTAAGAGCGGAATTAAATAGAGACCTGATTTCTATGGCAAAGTGCTTTTAATTCAGTCATTTAAAGCTGAATGTCGCGGCAGAGACGTCCGGCTCCCGTGCCATGATTACCGCAGCAGGAAGGTTAAAGGTCATATCAACCGTTTCCGGTAAGCTTTGGGCTTGACCGGCGCATAATGCGAGTTCCCATTTAAATCTCCAGTTCGAGATGAGTCGGGATTTGCCGTGGGTATTTACTTGCTCTCGCTTGCGGCGTGCGTTGTCGGGGTTCTTCTATTCTTGGCATTCCATCGATAGGGTCGACAACGGACGCAACAGTTACATTGAATCCTCAACCCAAGCCGAAATTAATAATTTTGGCCGGTTGTTTTTGACTGTGCACAGTTGCTCGCGTTCAATTCCAAAGGTTGGAGGCGAACGTGTTTTTGAACTGGGTCCTCGTTATCCTTATCGGCGTCAGCGTTGCGGTCCTGATAGCCCACGCGATTGACGCGATGCGTTCCTGACGTGCGCTCTTGGTGATGGTCTCTGATGGACCTTGCCGGTACGGGCGGGGCGCAGCCCAACGCGGTGAAGTTCTTCAAGGTCGATGAACTCCACAGCTCGCTGTCTTAGTGAAACCCTGGCCGCAAAGCCGGCATGAAGCCAAGCCATAGATTGCGTGTGACCAGCTTTGCGCAAACTGTTTCCCCACCAGGCATTGAACTTGTACGCTGACGGCGGCAACGGTCTGCCGAGAATTGCTTCAATTTCCGGGAACGTGAGCCGAATCGTTTGCGCCCCTCTGCGCTGTAGCTCTTCCCGTAATGGATCGTAAACGGACATAACATTCGGCTCGTCGCGTTGGCCCGTAGGCGTCCCTGCCATGCTCCGGGTATCTGGTGCAGCTGATTAATCGCTCCGCTTCGCTCGAGCACGAGCTGGCTCGCATCACCAGATTCAATTGCTCCTGGATCAGCGACGATAGCGCAGCGAGTGTCGATTAGTGCACTTTTTGCTCGAGGTCTCTCAGTAGCGAGTGCAGAAAGTCGCTGGCATGGTCATATCTGGCATGGTCATATTGAGCATTGCCGTTCGTGATTTGACGGACGCACGGGCTCACCACGCGACCAACAGTTTCAGGGCCGAGTAGCTCAACTCTGTCCGACCACTGCAGCAGTAAGGCATCGGGTATATCTTCTGCGGATCCGAACAGCTTTACGAGCCAATGTTCGCCCTCGGCCTTATGGTGGTGATGTGCCTTCGCTGTATAAAAAGCAAACAGCCCACGGAAAGCATCGCGGGAAACGGCAGGTTTTCCCATCGGAGCGTCCTTTAAGAAATCAAATACCTAATAAAAAGCAAGTCTGAAGCATTGGTGCGGAAAAAGCTAGCAAAATTAAATCACCCGTATCTCGCATTAAGAGATCGGAGGAGTGCAAAATCAGCCGCCTCAATAGCCGCACTTGGATCCAGCGATCTGCCATCATTTGAACCACAGCAGCGCGACTCATGGAGCTCGCTGCTTCGGCAGATCGCGGAGGCGAATTGACGCGTAGCCGATCGAAAATCAACTAGCGATACGTCTGGTCGGAAGCACCCGATGGTGGAATAGTTCCCGACGCTTTCTTGATTGGATTTTGACGTCGGCCGCGAACCGGCTGGCGACCTGGATTTTCATCATGGCCGCGCTTCCTCAGGACGTTGTGGCGGACTTGCAGCAGGAGAACGCGCGGCTCCTGGCCGAATTGCGCGCCGCACAAGATCGCGAGACCGCCACCGCGGACATCCTCAAAATCATTGCCAGTTCGCCATCGGAGGTGAAGCCGGTATTCGATGCAATCGCGAGGCGCGCCAATGCCCTGCTCGGCGGCTTTTCGACGACCGTATTCCGCTTCATCGACGGCACTGCCCATTTGGCGGCCTTCACGCCGACGAATTCTGCCGCCGACCGAGCTTTGCAGCAGATGTTTCCGCGGCCGATTGCCGATTTCGAGATTTTTGAAAGGACGCGGGCCGGTAAGGTGGTGCCGACCCCCGATACCGAAGCGCTGACAAACGACATCAAATTCATCGCGCGCGCCCGCGGCTTTCGCAGCATGTTGTTCGTTCCGCTCGCGACCGGCGGCGTGGTGATCGGCATGATCAGCGTCACGCGGGTCGAGCCGGGCGCCTTCGCTCCGCATCATGTGCAACTTCTGCAGACTTTCGCCGATCAGGCCGTTATCGCCATCGAGAATGCGCGGCTGTTCGATGAGGTGCAGGCGCGCACTGACGACTTGCGGGAATCGCTGCAGCAGCAGACGGCGACCGCCGATGTGTTGAAGGTCATCAGCCGCTCCGCGTTTGATTTGCAAACGGTTCTCGACACGCTCACGGAATCGGCGGCGTGGCTGTGTGGCGCCGACATGGCGGCAATCGTCCGGCAGGACACTGACGGCGCCTACTATCATGCAACTCGGTACAATTTCTCGCCCGAGTGGGCCGAGGTCTCGGCGGGCATTCGACTCAATGCTGGACGCGGCAGCGTCGTTGGGCGCGTCCTGCTGTCCGGCAAGGCTGTCCAGATCCAGGATGTCCTGGCCGATCCCGAATACGCTTATCCCGAGCAGCAGAGGGCCGGCGGCTACCGGACCCTCCTGGGCGTACCTTTGCTTCGATCCGGAGAAACGATCGGCGTGCTGTTCCTGGGCCGCAAGGCCGTGAACTCGTTCACGGACAAGCAGATCGACCTGGTCTCCACTTTCGCCGATCAGGCCGTGATCGCGATTGAGAATGTCCGGCTGTTCGATGAGGTCCAAGCGAAGACGCGCGATCTCGCCGAATCGCTCCAGCAGCAAACCGCGACTGCCGATGTGCTGAAGGTGATCAGCCGCTCGACCTTCGATCTGCAGACGGTGCTCAACACGCTGGTCGATTCGGCGGCACGGCTGTGCGAAGCGGAGATGGCATTCATCATGCGTCGCGAGGGCGATGAATACCAAGCCGGCGCAGCGGTGGGGTTTTCCGAGGAATACATCGAGTTTCTGCAGGGTCACCCGATTACGCCCGGCCGGAGCACGGTTACAGGTCGGGCCGTACTCGAGCGCCGTCCAGTGCAGATCCTCGACGTCGCTGCTGATCCCGAATACGGCCTGCACGAGTCCATCACCATGGCTGGTCAGCGCACGGCGCTCGGTGTTCCCCTGCTGCGTGAGAATGAGCCGATCGGCGCGCTCGTAATCGCTCGCAAGCGCGTGCAGCCCTTCACGGAAAAACAGATCGAGCTGGTCGCCACATTTGCCGACCAGGCCGTGATCGCCATCGAGAATGTACGGCTGTTCGAACAATTGCAGACCAGAACGCGAGATCTGTCTGAGGCGCTGACGTACCAGACCGGCGGCGCCAATATCTTGCGGGTTATCGCTTCCTCGCCGACCGAGGTCGGTCCGGTGCTCAAGGCGATCGTGGAAAGCGCATGCGGACTTTGCGAGGCATATGATGCGCTGGTGGTTCTGAGGGACGGCGACGACATCGTCATCCAGGCCCATCATGGACAAGTTCCCGTGGTGTGGAGCCGGCGGGCGATCAGTGTCAAATCGCCCACCGGCCGGGCGATTATCGACCGTCGCACCGTTCATGTGCACGACCTGCTCGGGCCCGAAGGCGAGGAGTTCCCGACCGGACGCGAATATGCGCTTCGCTCAAACGTTCGGACCGTTCTGAGCGTGCCGCTGTTGCGCGATGACGAGAGCATGGGTGCGATCGTGCTTCGTCGCACGGAGGTTCGTCCATTTGGCGAGAAGCAGATCACCCTGCTTCAGACTTTCGTAGATCAAGCTGTCATCGCCATCGGCAACGTGCGTCTGTTCGAACAATTGAATGAATCGTTGGAGCGGCAGACGGCAACGTCGGAGGTGCTGGAAATCATAAGCGCTTCATCGGGCGCATTGACTCCGGTCTTCCACAAGATGCTGGAGAACGCGACGCGAATTTGCGGGGCCGGCTTCGGCACCATGAATCTCTACGAGGATGGCGGCTTTCGCACGGTCGCACTGCACAACGCGCCGCAAGCTTATGTTGATACCCGGCTATACCAGAGCATCCGCCCACATCCGGCCAGCGGGCTAGGCACCGTCGAGAAAACTCATCAGACGGTTCATATCGACGATATCAGGACTCAGCCGCCCTACGTCGAAGGCAACCCGAACGTTCGCGCGCTTGCCGACCTTGCCGGCGCACGGACCCTCGTCATCGTGCCCATGCTCAAGGAAGATGAGCTGATTGGCACCATCACGATCTTTCGCCAGGAAGTTAGACCCTTCACTGACAAGCAGATCGAGCTCGTGTCCAATTTCGCACACCAGGGCGTGATCGCAATCGAGAATGCACGCCTGCTGAACGAGCTGCGCGAGCGCACTATGGAACTGTCCCAATCGCTCGAGGAATTGCGAAATGCGCAGGATCGGTTGATCCAGACCGAGAAGCTTGCCTCGCTCGGGCAACTCACCGCCGGCATTGCGCATGAGATCAAGAATCCGCTCAATTTCGTCAACAATTTTGCTGCGCTTTCCTCCGAACTCATCGAAGAACTCGGCGACGCGCTGCGCTCAGCCGGACTCGGCGAGGCAGCAAGGCTGGACATCGACGTGCTGATACACATGCTACAAGGCAATTTGGAAAAGATCGTGCAGCACGGAACGCGCGCCGATTCCATTGTCAAGAATATGCTTCTGCACTCCCGCGAAGGGTCTGGCGAACGCCGCGCGGCCGATATCAACGCCATCCTCGAGGAAAGCCTCAACCTTGCTTATCACGGAGCGCGCGCCGAGAAAGCAGGCTTCAATATCACGCTCGAAAGGAACCTCGATCCGTCTGCGGGGGCGCTCGATCTGTATCCGCAGGAAATCACGCGGGTGTTCCTCAATCTCGTTTCAAATGGCTTCTACGCGGCGAGCAAACAAAAGGACGCCGCCGGCGACGGCTTCGAGCCAAGGCTGCGCGCGACGACGACGAATCTCGGCGGCGCCGTCGAGATCCGGATTCGCGACAATGGCGCCGGCATCCCGGCCGACGTGAGAGAGAAAATATTCAACCCATTCTTCACAACCAAGCCCGCAGGCGAAGGAACTGGCCTTGGCCTTTCAATCTGCCACGACATCATCGTGAAACAGCACGGCGGCAGCATCGAAGTCGATACCGAGCCCGGCGATTATACGGAATTCATCATCAGGCTGCCGCGTAGGCTGGCGGCACACCGGAACGACGCGACGTGAAATTATCGTAGGCATCAATTCAAGCGAAACTAGGAATCCTGCGTCGATATTCACTGCAAACACCGGAGGTCGAAAATGAAGACGCTCTTGGTCCCGCTTCAAAATATTCCGATGATGACATCCACGCTCGATGTCGCCGTACGCCTCGCGCATCGTACCGGCGCCTATATCGAAGGCTTTCCGCTCCGGTTCGGCATCCCTCAATATCTGGCCGCGGAATTGGCCACCGGCATTCTGTTAGATTCGTATGAAGTGAAGAGCGAAGCCGAATTGAACGACATGCGCGACTTTTTCGAAGCATTCATGCTGAAGCACGATGTTCCTCGATCCGCTGGATTGGGTCGACCATGTTTCGGCTGGCTGGAGACCGCCCCTGAGGGCGAAGATTTTGTCGGAAGCTATGGGCGCGCTTTCGATCTGATCGTGATGGCACGGTCTGACATTGATGCTGCGGGCCCTCACCGTCGCGCGATTGAGTCCGCGCTGTTTGAGAGCGGCAGGCCCGTTCTACTTGTGCCATCGAATGCACCAAGAAGCGTCGCAACAAACATTATGATCCATTGGAACGGTAGTACCGAGCAAGCTCGGGCAAACGCATTTGCCATGCCGTTGCTTCGTCTGGCCGAAAAGGTGTCGGTCCTAACCGTCGTTGGCGGCCAAGCGGTACCAGGACCGTCTGCCGATCAGATCGTCCAGCAACTGCGGTACAATGACATTGCAGCGCAGGCGAGAACGGTTGAACTGGAGGATCGCGACACCGGAGAGGCAGTCCTCGATGCCGTTAGAGCTGAGGGCTGCGACCTCTTGATCAAGGGAGCCTTCACCCGTACCCGGTTGCGGCAAATGATATTCGGCGGGGCGACCAGCTATATCATGGAGCATGCGGATCTGCCTGTTCTGATGGCTCATTAGAGCCGCTCGCCTTTCTTCAGATCATGCAACCCAAACCAGGATTCGGAAAAGGCGTAACCCATTGATATGGCTGGTGCCGGCTACTGTGCATGGGGTTGTTTTCGACATTTTTGATACGGGCGGTCCCGCCGCCGTGAGGCCAGGGCGTCGTCCGCAACCGGCAGCGGTCAGGAAAATGAATGGTGGGCGCACAAGGGATCGAACCTTGGACCTCTCCCGTGTGAAGGCCGGTCCTACCATTGTTGCAATTGGCTAATTTCCGGGCGCCGTCTTGTTCCCCGTCCTTTCCCCTAGTCTTGGTGGGCAGCACGATAAAGAGGCCATCATGGACCTTATCAACAGGTCGCTTGGCGACCGCCAGAACCTCACCAGCGCCGGTTCGCCCGCCTCACCAACGGCTTCTCAAAGAATCTCACCAACCACTCTGCGGCGGTCAGCCTGCAGGTTGCCCACTACAATTCTGCCGTGTGCACGAGGTTCTGCGGACCACTCCCGGCATCGCGCTGGGCGTCGCTGATCGTGTCTGGACGATTGGGGATTTGATTGATTCTGTGCTGCCGCTGGAACCGAACCGGCCGGCCCGGGTGAAGCGAAATTTTAGGGTAATTAGGGGTGGAAAGACTGAGTGACATTTTCCACACGCGCACGAACCAATAGGGAAAAGGGACCGAAATGGCCCTTTTTTCACGGGATGGAAGACGTGATATGTTTTTGATTGATCTACAGAAATGTTCGTTAATTAAATTTTCGTTGTTCCATACGAACTTATTGCACGTGTACTGCGTTCGTGATTACATTGAACGTACAACGGAGAATGTACGACCATAGCGATGAACATCGCTTGGATCGCACCACCTGGATAGGTGACATATGGCAAAGACAGCAACAATCAACGCTCGGATTGAACCCACCATTAAGGCGAAGGCAGAGAAAGTGTTCGCCGCCATTGGGCTAAGTGCTACTGACGCCATTGGTATGTTTTATCGTCAAGTTGTCTTTCGGAAGGGGCTCCCCTTTGACGTCTGCGTTCCTAACGCGGTCACATTGGCGGCCCTACAGGAAGCAGAGTCAGGCGGCGGCGAAGTTGTTCAGGGGACAACTGAGGAGCTGTTTGAGGATATCCTGAACGAAAAGTGATACTAGGAGGGGATGAAGCCCCTCCGACTCACAACCCAGTACAAGAAAGACCTGAAGCGGATTAAGAGCCGGGGGTACCGGATCGATAAGCTTGTTATCATTGTAAACAAGCTTCGGTCCGGAATTCCTCTCTCACCGATTGACGATGACCATCCACTAAAAGGGCCTTGGGACAGCTATCGCGGTTGCCATGTGCAGGGCGATTGGTGTCTCATTTATCGTCAGGAAGGCGAAGTCTTGGCGCTTGTGCGAACTGGGACTCATTCCGATCTTTTTGAGAGATAGGTCTTGTGTGACTTACACAAGGGACAGGGCGGATAATGTTGTCATTGTCGCCCATTTACACTTAGTGGATTCACGCCTTTTAGCGGCATCCGGCGCGGGGCGCCGTACCCATATCAAAGACTGTCCTAATTCCCCTCTACGGGTGTCCTAGTTAGGACAGCACCTCAGGCTGACGTTCGTTCTCACGCCGCGCCAGTACTCTCGTAAGGAAATCAATGGCCTGACCCGGCTCAAGATCGATATTCTTTCGCGTGATCCACAAGCCATGTCATAGCAGTCGTGACCGCGGCGCTGTTTCCCTGGATTTGCTCGAACCAATTGTCGTAATCGTCATTTGCGAGGCTTTGCTCTAGCACCTCAATCCGATCCGCGGCCTCCCGAGGGAGTATCAAAATCGCGACGGCGGACACTTCCTTGAATTTGGCCTGGGCGTCGGCCCAACGCCTGAACAAGCCTTCTTTGTAATCTTCAGCGGGGTCCGCCCCACGGAGTTCGAGGTCTTCCCAGATTGCTAACACGCGAAGCATCACGCGAAGGGCCGACAAAACATCAGCCATCGCGCCGATCCTGCGCTCCCAGGCCTTCTCACTTTTGAACCTAGCGAGCGCCCATCGCACAGTTAGCCACGCGATCAGGAGAGTCCCACAAAATTGAAGGGCAAGCTTAGAAAGCTCTTGAATGAGAGGATCCACGATAAAGTTGATCTCGATCAGCCTGAAGATACGGACTTGATAAGCCCGCCTGCGATTCCTCCGATCAGATCGCCGATGCTGGACCAGCTCGAACCGCCTCCGATATCGACTTTACTGATTTGCTTCTCGACGGAGTCACCTCCAGGGAGCGGCTGCTTCACGATTGATAGGCCCTTCGCCGTAAGCTGAGCTGCGGCTACAAAAATCGTACCGTCCATCGTCTGGCTGACGTTTTTCGCGCGAATGATGCCTTCGTCCAGCATCCACCGCAGCACGGCCTCAAAAACTTGTTTGTCTTCCGCGACGCCAAGGAAACGTTCGATGGCGCGTGAGTCTATGTTATGCGTCATTAAACCCGTTGAAACAAACTTGGCAGTCACACGCCCAACAACAGCCATGTGCTGCTCCAACGCTGTTTCGCTCATCAACGCCTCCAATGCGCTTTTTAAGCCCCGTTAACCGCCACGACGAGTGCAAGAATCACCGGCGCCAAGATCGCCAGGCGAGGTGCTTACCGGATTGCATTGACCGCACCAACGATAGCTGGCGCGATCACCGCAAGCCACGCAAAGACGTCTGAGAGAAACTGGTTTGCACATCAGGTCGGTTTCTCAACCACGCGGCAGGCGACACGCTGCGCTATCTGGGACGCCTCACGTCCGAGTCGAAGAGGTTGTTGCCGTATTCAACGATTATCCATTTTTCCACAACTATCGGCTTCACTTTTGCCGTTGCTACCATCGCTGCATTGAACGCATTCCTAGCGATCGTAATATTGTCAAAAGTGCCTTCCAGCGTTGTGTTGGGCAAGTGATGCCAAATGTTTCCATTGCTCAATATCCAGGTCTTCCAGCCATACTGCTGAGCCTGCTTCAAGAATTCGCCGTGTGGGTCAGGGTTGGTTTTTTCCAGATCATAGCTCGCAACGAAGGTCGGCATCTCAGATCTCCTGAAATCCATTCTGAAATGCAAACATTGAAGCTCAACCAAAGGGTGAGTGCAAGGGGCGGAAGCCGAGATTGCAGGCCAGCGAAGCGCGCGCTACTTTGTCCCTTCAAAGAGGGGGTGATAGGTGATGGAGGACTTGCCAGATGCCTCGAACAGCGGAAATCTTCCATCGTTCGGAGATTGGCTTGCTAATCTGCTGGGCTTTCATTTACCAGCGATTCCGATGCCTCAAACCCGCAAAAATTTCGACAAGGCCGCGAGCAAAGTCTTTCTAGCTGCTGGCGAGAATGTTGAAGCACGACTCAAAGCGAACACCGGGAGAGTCAAGGCAGCTGGCAGACTGGCCGTAGAGGGCATGTATCGAACTGAAGACGAAAAGAGAAAGCTTCAAAACCGCGCTGACGTCGTCGCGATAGCTGTAGAGGAGTTGAACCGCACTTCGGAGAATCAGCCGCATGATGCGACCGACGAGATTGAGGACGATTGGCTTAATTTGTTTGCACGGGTTGCCGAGGATAAAACTTCGGACGAGTTGAAGAGCCTGTTTGGGCGCATCCTAGCGGGCGAGATTCGGAAGCCTGGCTCATTCTCACTTCGAACGGTTCAGTTCCTTTCTACGCTGTCAAAGTCAGACGCTCACGAAATATCCGCCTTCCTTTCCTTTGTGATTGACGATCGGTTGGTCCCCTCAGACGGAACCGTAAAGGCGGCATTCGTGCAGCGCGTTCTCATGGAAGAGCTCGGCATCGCGAGCCAAGCATCAACGATAGGTGGTCTGGCATGGAAGTTTTTCTTCCGTCCAAAAACAACCACGCTGCTAACAGCAGCTGGCTCGGGAGTGATAGTTATCAATGAGAGCGCAAAGCCAATCCAGCTCGCATTGAACTGCCAGATACTAACCAAGACAGGGCAAGAGTTGCTAACGATTGCCAACCCTCAGCCGACAGACGCCGCCTACATCAATTCCGTCGCGCAGACCTTGTTCGACAAAATAGGCGAGGCAGGTTACGCTGATGAGATTGAACTCGGTACCATCAGCGTTTTTGCGGGACCTCTGCGGGGGGCTGAAGGCATAACACCCGATTTCAAAGCTGCAAAGTCTTCAAAGCTGTAAACCGGTTTAGTAGACTGACCATGTTTTCCCGTCCCAAACGAAGCTCACCGAGCCGTGGTCTCCCGATAACGTCCATTCGGGAAAGCCATCAATTAGACCGCCATCAGCTCGAATCTTAACCTCGTACTTGGATGAATTTCCCTTCTTGTCTTTTACAGAAACTGTCTTTCCCTTGAGTAGACCTGAGGGGAGAAGGATGACGGGCGAAACGTCGGTTATAAGATTGACTTGGACAAGATCATCGGAGGGCTGCACTCGATACGGATTTTCCGTCGTGACCTCGGCAATCCGGATTTGGTAGGGCGAGCGACCATCTTGGGCGAGACGAAGCCGCTCCTCGAGCACCGAGATACGACCGCTGTGATAAAAAGAGGCGACGCCGAATCCGATTCCGGCCGCAACCGTCGCCACAAACAATGTCCACTTTAGGCCACCTCGGGTGGTCGGGAAGCCCTCGACGACCCTCTCGATTTGTTCGGAAATGCCCATTGTCCCCAGCCGTACCAGACAACACGGTTGATTTCTCGTATTAGAGATATAGCCGCAAGGTGGTCAACGCGCCCTTGGCGCAATGCACTTACCTAGTTCGCATCATTGAGACCCGCGACTTCGTCGGCATCTTCGTCGCTGATGACGAGGACGATCTTGCGTTCATCATGGACGAGTGCACCGATGCGCCGGGGTGCGAATACGTCGAACTGCCCATGGGCGGCATCATGTGGGAGAGCCCGGCCAAGCCGGTCCCGCTCAAGACCGGCGACCCCGAGGACATGGAATCCGAACCGGAGGAATTTCCATGGGCAGGCGCCTCGCTCACTGAGCGCTGGTGGTACATTGCCTATGGAATGGAGGAGGTCGAGTGGACGCTCTTCGAGGGCATCCCCCGGCCAACGCGAACGGAGCCGGTCACGAAGAGGCCGTTGAACCTGGGCAGGGTGCTCCCATTCCGGAAGCGAAGCCTGGAGTGACCTGGGATTTTTCGACGTAACATGCTCGTCCTGGCCGGAACACCAGCTCTCAGCTCAAGGCTCATCAAGAAAATCTATTGATCCGCGACCTTCGACCAAGTCCCGCTGCTGTCTTTCATGTCGCGATGAGAGGCACCAGTGTCCCAGTCGACGCAAATCCGGACATCTTTGAAATCATTCAGGGTGCATGCTTCACGCACCATGACCTTGCCATTCATGTCCTCGACCGTTTTCAGGAAGGCGACTTTGCCTTGATTATCGACGTAGCTCAAACCGATGTTGCACACCTTTAGCTCAGGCTGGCAGGAGCGATGAAAGAGTGGCTTTCCGTTGTTCTGACTCGCCGATCGGTCCATTGCCTTGTTCACGATTTCCGCCCACGTAGGGGCAGCATCAGGCTTGGAGGACCGCGAAGCAGTGACACCACTGCCTGACGGCGACAGCGACATAGGCGCATTAGGAGGGGTTTGCTGCAGGTTGGCAACCGGCGGACCAGATTGAGCTGGTCGTCCCATCATAGTGACACCCATTGACTGAAGCTCTTGAGGACTTAGCCAAACCATATCTTGGGGAGATGTAACGACCATTCGACCAATGATCGCTGAGGGGACACCGAGCTCTTTTGCGATTTTTGCCATCGACACTGTCGCAGCCCCTGAAACGACCGTCTCCTCCCCGTTTTCCCCTGAAGCTCCGTGAACGCCGATTTGAGCTCCATAGCTCGCATTCTTGGTCGAACCGGCAGCGAACATCAGAAAGCATGCTGATGCGCACACTGCTGTCCTGCCCACGTTCGTGGATGTTTTGCCAAATCTTATTGCATCTGCGATCTTCACTCCCTCAAGCAAGTTGCCGCCCGGAGAATCTAGTCTCACGTTCGCAACAAACTTACCGGAATCATTTGCCTGGCGAACTGATTGCGAAAACTTATCCGCGTCGCCTGGAACGATTTCTCCGGTGACCCAGATGGTCGCCTGACCAGATCTGCCTACGCCAACTTTGATCTCGGCAGCTTCAGCTTGGTTCAAAACTGCAGCGAGCAGTATGAAGGCGACTGACGCTCTTGCCTGGGAAATGACCATGGATGAACCCCCTGCGGGCTATTCTTCCGCAACCTGCACGCGTGCACAAGCTCTTCTAGAAGAGAATGGATTCTTGGCGCAGATGGGCCAACAATAGAGGCGGAGCGTAGCGCGGACCTAAACTAAAGCTGTTTCAGTGCACGGGACCGAGCCGTTGGTACCGGCAGCAGATCTGCCCGCCGCGCCTCAGCGCTGGCCATGGTGTGTTTGTACCGATCGGCTGAGTCCGGGTCTTTCCAGCGCCCGGTCCGGGTAAGCCCGTAGGTGTCCAGCCCGCCATAGCGGTGCATCCAAGTCCCGTAGGTGTGGCAGAAGATGTGGAAGCCGCGCATGCGGCGCGGTAGCACGACGCCGGCGCGGTCCAGCGCCAGGTAGAGCATCTTGTACAACCGCCCGCCCTTGCAGAACCGGAAGAGCTTCTCGTCGGCGTGGCGCTCAAGGAAGGGTACTCCAGCGCCAGCTCTGTCACGGCCAGCGGCACCGTTGGCCAAGACCACCCCTGTGGCCTTGCGGGGCCTCGCAGGGCGCGGGGGCTGCTTGCGGAAGGCTTCCACCACGATCGGCGGCAGATGCACTGGACGGGGCTCGCTGTTCTTGGTGGCCCCGAGGTAGAGCAGGGCCTGATCGAGCCTCAGTCCGCGGAGGATGGCTTCCTCCGTGGCATCTCCCAGCCGCATGCCAGTGTAGGTCAAGGTCAGGCAGAACAGGCCGAACTCCGGCTCGATCCCATAGGCCTCGCGGATCACGGCGAACGCCTGGTCAGGCTCGAGCCACTCGGTCGCCTTGCTGCCGCGCCATCCCTTTGGCCGCTTGATCTTGAGCTCGATCCCGGCGTGCTTCAGCACCGCTGAGACCGGCGTATAGAACTGGCGGTTGAGGGTGGTTGCGGGGGCGAGCGGGTAGACGCCGCGGGCCGCGTTGTCGATGGCTAGCTGGTCGATCTCGGCCAGAGGCTTGTCCCGCAACGCATGGTCGCCCGTCGCCTCGATGATCTTGCCGAGAAACTTGGCCTCGCCCCCGGCCTTAAGATAGGCGAGGGTGGCGTCGGCGAAAGTCGGTGGTTTGGGCGCCTCGGGGGCTACCTCCTCGCGCTTCCGATATTCACCACGTTCGATTGCCTCCTTGATGCCTTTGAGGACTCGCTTGGCGATCCGAAGTTCAGGAGTGCCCGCAGTTCGTTCAACGTAGACTCCGAGGTACGTTCCCCGGATCTCGTAGTTGGGCGTTTTCCCTTTGCGCGGGGGGCGGAGGCTGAGAGGCATGGTTTTGACAGCGCCTCCTTGAGGCGGGCGAGGTCCTCGGGGAAGATCAGCTTACGGCGCCCCAGCGTGCGGTAAAACGGGTGGTCCCGCAAGAAGTCCTGGAAACAACGACGGCTGACCCGGAAGAAGGCCGCGGCCTCAGCGAGGGTCTTTGGCTGGTTGCTCAAGCGCACCTCCAAGCTCGGCCCACTTCACTCGGCACCTTGAACGGATCCGAGGTACTTCTGGCGATAGCTCCGGATTTCAGTCATGCAAGCTTTCCCGACTCCAGGTATCGTTTGGAGCTGACGCTCGGTCATGAAGAGCAGCCGTTCAGGAGCATCAATCGAGCAGTCAACGAGCGCCTTTATCGTGCGCTCCGAGAATCCCCGGTTTTGGAATGGCTTCTGCTCCGAACCTTGATGAACTATCGGAGAAAGGACTTTTGCAAGTGCGATGACCCTCTCACGGCCGGCGAGATCCGATCCAGGTTTGCCCATCTGTTTGCTCCTCATTTCGATTGACAATGATTGTTCTGCAACGATCACCGCTGCGCCAGCGAAAGACCTTCGGACTATCGCAGTTGCGCTCAGGCCGGCATGGACTTGAAGATGGCGACTGCGGCGGCGACGATGGCAAAAACGCAGATCGCGCAGGTTAGCCATTGGGTTCTGAGTATTGCCCTGAGAGACTTTCCAGTCTCTCCACGGGCTTCCATCGCTGAATGGACTAAGACATCAAGCTTCGCTTCGACCGGATCGTCCGTCATCGACTGGTACTCCTGCACTATGATCATTCTGATCGCCGAAAACGAGCGCCAAGCCGTGGGCCTGAGAGGCGCTTTCACACCTGATCGCCGCGAGCCTGCACTGATAGTCCGCCACGCTGCGGGCCGCTTCTTGGACCACGGGAACCCCTTTAAGAACCCTTGTGCCCCAGCCCCCCGGCTGAGCTCGGTCCGGCCAGATGCCGACCACGACGTCATAGCTTGCGATGACGGAGCGAAGAGGCCCCATGGTGCCATCCATGAGGCTGCTATTGGTGTCAGCCAAGGTTACCAGGTCGGCCAGCGTCATCTGTCGCATGAGGGGGCGTCAGATGTGTGAATATTCGGCGAGAGCCTCGGCGGCGTGCTGCATCATCTGCTTAAGGTCGGACTCGTCTGAAAGGTACTCAGTGCCAGAGCAGTAGGAGAGTAGGTCCGCAATCTCCCGGAGGCTCAGCGGCCGGTAATTTAGGACTGCCAGCTCGGCGGCGTTCAAATTGCTGTAGGCTCTCCTAGCCTTCCGCCGCGCGTCTCGCAGCGCCTTTGACGGCTTAGGCTGCGGCAGGGATTCCTTCTGTCGATCGAACTCGGCGAGCAGAGCATCAAATCTCGATTTGATCGCGTGACGGCCCTGATCGTCCACCGCCTTGGAGAGGGCATTTAAATAATCTTCCACGATTCGCTCACGGCTTTGATAGAACCGATCGCGGGGCGGAGACACGATGTCAGGCTCCCCCTCTTGGATGACCCTCATTTCGCTCACTCTGCCGGCGAAGACCTTCGGCGGTGGCGGCAGCGATCGACGGAATTCCTCTTCCAAGTCGATCTCGATATGGCCACATCGGTTAGCGTCTTCAGCCGCTGCCTCGAGGTTGGCGATAAGCATACTCAGCGTTGTTGAAGTGGCGGGGCAGGCGAAATTGATGACGGGTGAAGCGCTTGCCTGGATCAGGGCCGGCGCGAGGCTAGATGATGGGAGTGATACCATTTGAAGTCCTCCAAGGCTGACTTCAATAATGTATAGCAAACTAGACATTGTGTCTAGTTGGCTAGACTAAATTGTTACGTCCCTCATAATGCGGACGATGAATGCTAGAATCGTAATCATGCGTCCGTCGTTGTCGTCCGCCTCCCACTCCGAGGAAAAGGGTTCGCGCATGCGCAAAATGTCAGGCTTCCCTTTCATGGGGCGTGTTTGGAGGCTTGCAATAGCTCCCTCCATGCTGACTTCGCGCAACGAGATTTCAACCTCATCGTCGGTGATGCGGCGACTCGCCGCCACCAGTTGCCCGCTTCTCAGCTCGATGCTGGCGCTCGACGGGACAACGCCCACAGCGATGTCATTAGCCGCAATTCCTACGCCTACCATATAATCCCCGTCGCACCTGAAAGCGCGGAGGTCGGCCTTGGGTGCTCGTTTATCGTTCGCGACGAGGATTGTCTCCATATCGCGCCATGGATTGTGTAGGATCCATTCGTCCGAGATCGCCCAATCAGCTCTTGCTGGGACGAGAGGGACGGTTGCAAATTTGTCACCATAGAAGGGCGCGCGGATAACTTGGGCAGCAACTGGTCTGTGCTCTAAGATTTCCTGGAGGTGCTTCATTGCTGAGGGAGGTCGAAAATCGAAGGGGTCCCCCCTGCCAGTGGAGAGCCACTCGAAGCTCATCTGAAGGTCCATGGCAGCCTCAATAAGGTTTTCCGTCGAGGGGTCATTTCGCTCTTTGAGCCAATTGTCGACTGCGCCCCTGCTGACATGGAGGGCGCGCGCTAGCGCCGAAGCGGATCGCTTGCGGTGCTCCAGGGCGAAGGCAATTCTTTTCCCAATTGTTTTCATTGGGATGAGATGCCACGTCTAGAGTCAAAGAGCATTGTCTAGTTCTGCTGGACAGCGGCTTGTCTAGTATGCTAGACATAGCCCTCATGCATGAGATCGTCAAAAGAGCAGCTCGCCTCTCTGGTGGCATTACCGCCCTCGCCGGGGCATTAAAGATCAATCGGCAGGCCATTTATCAGTGGTCTCGGATTCCGGCGGAAAGGGTGATTCCGGTAGAGCGCATTAGCGGCATTTCCCGTGAAGAGCTGCGCCCGGATTTGTTCGGTCCTAGCGCCCCCACATTCAGTGCACCGGGAAACCCAGCGCCAAATGATACGAAGGCCCAAATTGACGGGTCATTTGTGCATCCCATTCACGATACCGGTTTATCGCAGCTGCCAACTGGGTCTTCCGCTCAGTCTTCGGCGTTGGGTTCGCCCGGTATCGCACCATCTTCATCTCAAGCCTCCCTTGAACAGGACCGCCGCTAGGGCGCCTGAACGAAATCGTAGTCGCGGGGCCACACCGGTCGCCAAACTGATGGACCCGCAGGAAACTGAGTAGGCCGCACGTGTGAGGCTTCTCCCCAACAGGAGAACCACACATGACGTCGGAATTTTCCCATAAGGTGCTGGAGATGCGGGCAACTTCACTCAACGAGGCGGCAGACCTTCTTCGCCAGGTTGCTGGTGAGCGGCGGGCAGACGAGTCACTGAAGGCCGTTTTTCGCAGACTAAGCCGCAAACTGTCCGATTGGAGCGAAAACCGCATTCGGGACGTCTGGCACCGCGATCCCAGGATCAAGATCCGCGCGGACGAAGTCAGTCAGCTCAGGGCGCTTGTCGAACCGAAACGGAAGACTGAGAGCATCCATGACTTGGAAGAACTGCGAGCTACTGTCGCTCGCCTTGCGCGGTACGAAGCGCTTTTGGAGCGCCTCGATGAGGAATTTTATGGCCCGCAAATTTCTGCGGCGAGCGATCAGCTTGGGGAAGCGCGCCGGCTTTTGGGAAAGGGCCGCTCTCGAGTATGACCCTGAATTGGAAGAGCACCTAAGGAATCGCCGCGGCTAGACCGACGGGTCGAAGAGCCGGTACCGCACCGGCCTGCCGCGGTGGCAACATTGCGGATGCGCCTGCGGAGGTGCTGAATGGTTTCTCGACCTCGATCTAGACGGCGGGAAGACTACGTTTTCAAAGTCGATATGGGCGTCTGGTACTTCGCGCCAGGCGAGCTCGAGGCAGATCATGAGCTCGTCGAGCTATTTCGCGCCTTCAAATACGACATCAAGAATCCGCAGCATTGGCGGTGGTTGCTGGGGCAATTTGCAAAGATGTATTTCGGCAAGGGCAGGGGGCGCCCTAAAAAGTGGACTGTCGAAGCGAAAAGCCGATTGTTTCTGGATTGGATCATGCTCGGACGCGAGCAGCGAGGGCTAAAGCTCGTGAAGACAGAGGATGTGTCCGGACAGCTGCGGGCTCATGCCAAATTGCTCAAGGAGAGGCACAGCCTGGATCCGCTCTATCACGGCACGTCGGCCGACGAGATCTATAAAAACCTCCTCAAGGTCATCAAGGAGCGGAGACAGAAAACGACGCCGAAGAAATCCGCCAGGAAGGCCGTGCGATAAAATGACAATTATTGAGATGGAACGCATCTCAATATCGGTATCTATACATAGCCGTCCATTTCAATCGACAGAGGACGGCTACTATGAACGATTCCCGCACTGCGGATATCTTCCTCACCCGCGAGCAGCTTAGACTGCAGCTCAACGAACGCGGCTTTCCAATTACCGCTAGCTACTGGTCAAAGCTCAATCTGCCCTCAGTCAATGCTGGCCCGCCCGTGGCCAAGTGGTTTGGTCGGCGCCCTCTGTACAAGATCGAGGACGCACTTGCTTGGGCCGAATCGCGCTGCGGAAGCTCGCGCGGAAAACTCGTCGCCTAATCCCGAAAACGAAAAGCCCGGCTAAGCGCTCGCAACGCCGCCGGGCCAAAGAGAAAGTAAGCAGATGTTGAGTATCACGTTTCCGCGGAATTTCAACCGCGAACTACAGATGTTAAGCCTTCGTGCCCGGCAAGGAGGCGTTCAATGACGTCTTCTATCGTCCGAGCTCTTTCGCAGGAGGCACAGCACAGGCTAATTGCTGTGCGCTACAATTCGGATGCCCGCACCAAACGACAGGGAAAACGCCCCCCGGCAGCTAACCTGCGGGTTTGGGAGCTGGAGAGAGTCTTCCGGCATCGGTTTGGGAAGTTCATCCCGGAGGGCGTGGATGGCAGGCAGGCTCTGCAAGTCATTGCTGAGGCTTACCACTTCTCCAAAGGAGGAGATCCCGTCACCAAGTTGGCGGGCTACATCCGCGCACGCGCGCCCTGGGCCTACAAAGACATTGATGCCATCGTTGCCGGCTCTGCCCCTGCGCATTGGCAGTCGGCCGATGAGCTGGCGTGGCGCATTGGACTTACTTTCATTGAGCGCGAAAGTCTCAAGGTGCGCACAATTGGCGCGGTCGGCCTGAATAAACGTCAGCGCTCCGCCATTCAAAAGGCGAAGCACAAGCAGCGGGAGAGCGACCGTCGCAGAGCGCGGGGCGCCAAGTCCCATACGGAGAGTTTGGACCGAACGCGTCCGTGGGAGGCCGAGGGGATATCGCGCCGCACTTGGTTTCGACGGAGGGCTGCGGAGGATGGCACTAATTCGTGCGGTGTTTTCTCTTCTAATAGTAATGCGCACGAATCGGTGCCATCGAGCATCTGTAGCTTGCGAGAGGCGCTTCGCGCCGGCGCCAGGGCGCCGAGGCCTGACGGCCTTCGCCATCCCGAGCAAGCGGAAAGGTCGGTTGATTATTACGGGGAAGGAAAGGCAATTCCAGCGGAGGCCTGGGCATGAGCAGGCTTGACTGGAATAAGCGCCGACCCGTGTACGAAGCGTGGTACAGCCGGTTAGACCGCAGTCCCTTCGAGCGCGAGGCCACAAACCTTGCCCGGCATGGCGTCCTGCGTTCCGTTAAGCGGGCAAACAAGCCGAAACAGGCCAAGCCGAACAAGGCACCCGTCAAGATGCCGCTGGAGCGGCCCTCGGTATCCGCTGGTGCGCTCGCTCCCAAGTACGCCCTTCGTACCGGCGATCTTGTGAGAGCGCGAGCGGCCCTTTCCGGCGCGGCGGAAGCCACGGTCCATTGCGACGGCTCGGCAGCGCCGACAAATCCCGGCATCGTCGGCGCCGGTGCGGTCATCGTGACCGATGATATCCGGATCGAGCTGCACCGTGGCGGTTGGCGCGGGACAAACAACATGGCCGAGCTGGAGGCGGCGATCATGGCGATTGAAGCCTTGCCCGATGGATGTCGCGCTACGGTAATTGCGGACTCGCAATATCTGATCCTCGGCATGCAGAAGTGGCGGCACAGCTGGCGGACTCGCGACTTTAAGAAAAACGGCGGCGACATTCCGAATGCTGATCGCTGGCGCAAGCTGGACGCGCTCGCGTCGGAACGTGCAATCGCCTGGAAATGGATCCGCGGTCACAAAGGCGACGCGATGAACGAGCTGGCCGATCGGCTGGCCGCGCTCGGCCGCACTGGAGGCCGGGCATGAACGATGCCGATCATGGGCGGCTGATCGAGCTCGAACGGGCGGACGCTGCACGGCAAGCCGTTGAGTCCTTAATCCGCAAACTCGAGGAATGGAGCACCAACGAAGGGTACGGAAAAGCCGTGAGAGCCGTGGTGAAACAAATCCGCGAGAAGTGGATCTACGAAGTTTCCGAAACGGAAACTGACGGCGATGGGTAGTGCTTCTATATTGAGTTGGTAGGTCGTTCCGCCGCTCAAGCTGTCGGGAGTGCCTCGTAAAATCCCTAACCCTTGCGCACAGCTTGGGCTCAAACTTCCGATCAGGATAAGGGACCTGTCGGTGCTCTGAGGCAAAGCGCCTCTGCTGGTGGGGTAAGCCCATTCGTTCCTGGCAGTGTTCAAAAACGCTGCCCGCGCCGCGCAAGCGGATACCTGCGTCAAGTGGCCTTCGCCTGGACGGAATGCTCCGTCAAATCCGATCGTGCTCTGGCGAGCGAGAAACCAAGCCTCTCACACAGCGCGTTGGCGCTCGCTGATGGAACGCGGCCCGCCGCGCTCTGATCGCGCGTCCACGCTTCTCGCCGGTGGACCTCATGAAATCAGATCGACCAGCCTATGACACGCTGGTGCAGATAAAGACCCCAAAATCATTCGCAAACGCGCTCGATGCCGCAGCAAACTCGCGCCTGATGTCGCGTAGCGATTTTGTGCGGGCGACTTTGGCCGATCGTCTGCGAGCTGACGGCATCGACCCCAACAGTATCGCTGGGGCTGCCTGATGATGGCTAAATTTGCATGCGCTTTCGCGCTGGGTCTCTCCCTCATTGCAGCGGCGCTCTGGCATCTCGGCGGCGAAAAGCCGAGCGGTTTCGAGGCCTCATCGTTCTCCCGCGATTTTGAAGGGGGCCGGTGATGTGGAGGGTCCTCAATGTTGCCATGTGGGTTTTGCTCACGGTGACCTTGGCCACTCCGGCCATGGCCCAGAAGACGAAAGCCCAGCTCAATACCGAGGTCGGCACGACCTTCCCCGACCAGACGACCGGCCAGATCACGCCCTCTGGCGTCCGCGCGTTCCAAAACGATGTGATCAACTCGATCATGCCGACGGCGCCGGTGGTGAATAACAACTTCGCCAGCTTCGACGGCGCCACTGGACTGCTGAAGGATAGCGGCATCTCATCGAGCAGCCAGTTTGTCGCCAATGCGAACATCATCCCGGGCCCGGCCAACACGTTCAAGGGCACGACTGACGGCTTGGCAACGTCCGACATTGCCCTGACGGCTTGCTCGCTGACCTATCAGATCACGAAATGGGTCGCCGGCACCGGCTGGCAGTGCGGCATCAACCCCGTGGTGCCGTCGCGCGCTATTGCCGCGACCCTGAACTTGTCAGCGTTTCGGGCCGTCACGACTCAGGGCTACACGACCCCGGGAGATGGCGGCGGCACGACATATGTCAACAAGAACAGCGCCGTAAACACCTACACGATCACCACGGCCGGGACCTGCACCAACGGCACATGGGCGGGAGTGAAATTCAGCGGCGGTACTGGCGCCGGGTTTGCCGGCACGGTGACATGCTCTGGCGGCGTGGCCACCGCGGTCACGCCAATTGGCGCTGGCTCGCGCGGCAACGGCTACACGGCCGGAGACGTGCTCACGGCATCGTGCAACCAGATTGGCGGCTGCGGCCCAGCTCCGCAGATCACAGTTGCGACCATCGGCAATGCTCCCTTCACCGATGCCTTCACCTCAACCTTCACGACCGTATCGGGAGGCTCGACCTGCACCAATGGCACCTATTACGGGGTGGCGCCGACCGGCGGCAACGGCTCGCGCCTGATGGGCGTGGCTGTCATTGCCGGCAATGTGCTTTCCTCGTTCACGCAGTCGACGCCTGGCGGAGCTTACAAGGTCGGTGACCAGCTGACCCTGACCGGCATCACGGGATGCGCGACCAACCCCGTCATTCAAGTTGCGACCCTCTCGAGCCCGCTGGGCAGCTTCACGGATAGCGTCGGAAATGCCTTGCAGTATGCTCCCGAGTCCTCTGTGAGCGTCAAGCACTTCGGTGCCGTCGCCGACTTTGTTGCGGGGCAGACAGATGGCGATGCAACCGACAACGGTCCAGCCATGCGCGCGGCGTTGCAGTATGCATCGATTGGCAACGGTCCCGCCGACTCGACCGGCGGATATAACGGAACAACCGTTTATGTTCCGCAGGGCGCGTATAAGGTCTGCGGCGGTCTTGTGGTCTATGAATATACGCTATTCCGTGGGGCCGGATGGGGTGCATCCCAGATCAAGCAATGCAATAGCGATAGCGCCGGAACGAACTTCGTGACGCTGGGAGATTCCAGTTCGCACGTCGGCAATTTCGAGAACAAGGTCTGGGACATCACTCTGTTCGGGGGCTTCCTCTCCGGCTCGGCCTACATGATCTACTCGAACAACGCGCAGAGCGGCGATGCTATCGCTCGAGTGGCGATCTATGGCCTCAGTCGCGGGTGCGTCAAATACGATACCGGATATGGCGGTCAGTCAATGTTCGGCATGCGTGGCTGGCTCTGCGTCATCAACCCGACCTACTTCACGAGTGGCGGCCCAGCCTTCGATCTGTCCGGCAATTTTGGCTTCGTGATCGATGGTCAGTCACACATCGCCGGCGCATCCGCCGGCGGATCTGGCGTGAGGTTTGGGGACGGGGGTACGAACTTCGTCAACGGCCTGCATTGTGAGGGCGGCGTCACAAACTGCATCTCTATCAACGGTGCTGGCTCGTCCCCGCCAATGACTACGATCATAGGCGCGCTCGGACCTGCGACGAACTTGATCCATGTCGAAACGGGCACGCCTGCAAACTTCACAACTGTGATCAACGCCCGGCCTAGTGGCGCCGCCTGTACCGTCTACATGCAGGCCACGGCGTCCTGCGCAAAGACGGGCAACCAGCTTGGTTTGGCAACTTACTAGCAGACAGCCGGCACTCCGGCCCCGCGGCGCCGATCGCGAAGCTGACTTGTTTTGAGAGGAACGATGAGAGACATAGCAAGTCCAAGCGAGATAACTGTGCGCGCCCAAGCTGCACGCGAGAGTGAGAGTCAGGAGCTGAATGCGAGGTTCCTTGCCGTCGAGACTGCCGCAGTAACGGAGTTTGGTGACAGGTGGGACCAGGCGGTGCGCGATCTCTCGATGCTGAATGATGGCACTAGCATCCCGAGAGAGATCCTGCAGGCCGCTCTCGAAGTCGAAGAGCCGGCTAGAACTCTGCTTGAGCTGAGCAAGGACCTCGAAAGGGCAGATCAACTTATGGCGCTGTCGCCAATCCAGCGGGCGATTGCAATCAATCGACTCGCACCCCCGGCTGTTCGCGATCATCGCCGGCCGCGCTCACCGGTTCCGATTGTAGATGCGAACAGCGGCAGCGAACGGCCTTCTGACCGCGACTCCGATGAGGAGTGGAATCGGAAGGAAGAGATCAGAGAGAGACGGGCTCGTGATCAGCGGCGGGGGGGAATGCGCTAATGCCCCAGCAGATGTCGAGCGATGATATCTTTGATCGGTATTCCAGAGGGTCAATCCGGACTTCGACCTTAACCGCGAGCGGCGATGACATTTTCGACCGATACGCACGAGGGGTCGAGACTTCCGCGCCAGTAAAATCGGGCACAAGGTCGCCCGAGCGTCCACGTCCGCGCGGCGATATGGCCGATATGTCGGGCTTCAACAACCGCATGGCAAGTAGCGTTCCGATACTCGGGCCTCTGCTAGACAAGGCAACCGCTGCAGCAGGAGCCGTCGTGCAGCCGCTTTTGAACGAAGAGTCGCGTAAAAAGACCTTCAGTCAGCGATACAGCGAGAATCTGGAATCCCAGGGCGCGATCAACGAGCGATATGCGGAGGAGCATCCGCTGGCGTCGACCGCCGCTGACGTGACCGGGACAGCTATGCTTCTGGGGCCTATGGGAAGGACCGCACTCGGCGCTCGCATGATGGGGCTCAAGGGCAATTCTCTTGGTGCGCGTGTGTATCAGGGCGCCGGCGGCATGGCGGCGCTCGAGACGGCCAACCAACTTCTCAAAGGCAACAATCCGCTTGATCAAGGATTTTTGGGCCCGGTGCCGCTCTCCATGGCCGGCGGGGCGGCGGGCCCCGTCCTCGGTGAGGCGATCTCGTCTGGTGCCAATGCGCTGATGCAGTGGCTACCTCGCCGAAGCGGTGAGCTCGCCGGTGTCAATTCCGTCGGTCGAAACATGCTTGTGAACGCGCTGGAAGGGGAAACGCCAGCCTCAATCGCGGAGGCGCGCCGCAGGTTTGGCAGCTCCGGCATGCTGGCGGATGTCAATCAGTCGACTACCGACCTCGCTGGCGGTCTCGCCGACATCCCCGGTCCTCACAAGCAGGTTGTCCGCGAAGCCTACCGGCAGCGCGCTGCAGGCCAGGGGAGCCGTATCTTGCAGTCCTTGGACCAAAACACGGTACCGTACGTCTCGGTTGCCGACATGACGAAGGGCATCGAGAAGGCGCGCGCTACCGGCGCTGATCCGCTCTACAATCAATTCCGTACCATGGCGGTGCAACCCACCAAAGAGATCAAGGCGCTGATCCCGCGCCTCGAAAAGGCGGGAGCGTTTGATTTGGCCGAGGAGCTGTCTGGCATTTCAGGCAGGCCAATTAATCGAGCCTTCTTCACCGGTGGGCCGCAGAAGGAATTTCCGACGGCGGAGACCTGGGACTATGTGAAGCGCGGGTTAGACCGTCGTGTTTCACAGGCGCTCGATAAAAGTAAGCCCGACAAAGAGCTGGCGAGGGAGCTGCTGAATCTGAAAGGCGAGCTTATCTCGGAAATCGATAAGACACCCGCCGGTAAGGTTTGGCGCAAGGCGAGGGATACCTATGCTGAGCACTCTGAGCTGCTTCACCAGATCGAGGAGGGCCAGAAAACCTTCGCCAGGAACACAAGACACGACGAACTAGCTCATGAGCTGGTCAACCTCTCGACGCCAGAACGCGCCGCGCGCCTTCAGGGAGCGCGAGATGCGATTCAGCAGGTGATTGAGAACAGTGTCCGGGGCGATACCACCGCGCGCAATATGTTGCTCACCCGGGCCGGCCGACAGAAGCTTGAGTTGCTCTTCGGAAAGAAGCGCTCCGACCAGCTGGTTGCCGACCTAGAAGCGGAGGTGCTCGGCAAAAGCAAGGTCGAGAACGTAATCGGAGGAAGCCAAACGACGCCGAAGCGAGAGCGGGTCGGCGCGATACTGCCTGCACCCAGCGAGATGGGCTACGTGTCGAACCTGGATTTTACCAGGCCGGCTTCGTTCATTCCTGATTGGATGAAACCCCAGACGATCTTAGAGGGGGCGAGGGCGCAACGTCATTCAGATGCGTACAGCCAGATAGCGCCGCTTCTAACCCGCAAGATTGGCGACCACAATTTCAACGCTCTGACAGGAGAGCTTTTATCCGATCGTCTAAGGTTGTCTGGTCTTCAGAAGCGTCTGGACCAAATGGGTCGGGTTGCGACTCTTGCCAGCGCCGTATCCGGTCCAGCTCTGCGAAATAAGCTTCTTGACGATGGCGATACTCGAGGATCGCGTTCGCGACCCCAGAGATGACGTGGGTGACGATCAATACGCCTAGCGTACCGAGAACGCTGTTTTCGTAACCCAGCACCCGGGCAGAAACGAGGACCGTAAAGGAGAGAGCAATTGCCGGAAGGACCACGTAGCCGGTTTTGGTGAGGATCGGTTCTCGAGGCATGAGAGTGCTGAAGCCCTGTATGGCGGTGGTCTTGATTGAAGATGTAGCGCAGATCGCTGCAGGTCAATTCCCCGGCCTCTGAAACTCAGCGGAAATATCCGACAGAGCATGTCGGTGCCGCCATCACGATGATCGCGCGGACAGCGCTTAACGGAACGAGGAACTGATGTACGCCAACCCCGAACGCAACGAATACGAGGCCCTTGTAGGGCGGCTGCGCAAATTCTACGGCAATGGCCTTGAGGTCGGCGGCTACAGCCACAATGACCTGCTCCGGCTTCGCCAGCTCGATGCCAAGCGGGAAGCCGCAGAGGCGGAAGCAAAGGCCGCTCAGCCGCTTAACGAGGCAATCAAGCAGCACAGCCGAGAGCATTCGCGAGCGGTGACTGCTTGGCAGCAGATTGGCACGGGCCAGGCGCGTATCGCCGACAACAAGCGCGCGCATCAAATCCTCGGCTTTGATATGGCCCTCCTTGAGCCCATCACCGCCCCGCCGTCGGCGGTCGAGCCCTCGGTGAGGTCAGTCGAAGGGTACGACGAGGCGACGGCCGAAATGTCTCAGATTGCAACCGCGCTCGAAAGCAAGGCGCGGAAGATCAATAGCGCTGCATCCCAGTGGGAGCAGTACACACCGGACCAACAGAATCGGGCGCTCATTCTGGCGCTCGCTGACCGTCTCGGCGTCTGAGGGGCTGCCATAGGTGAGCAAGTCGAGCCGCACCCAGTCGCCGCGGAAGCTTAAGGAAGGTGCAGTCGGGTCCAAGACTGGCCGAGCGCACCAGGCGAAGGCGATCAAGCCAGCCTCTCCGGCGGAGCTGGAGCCGCAAGAGGATCAGGATCCTATCGCGGCCATGCCGAAGACGTTGCTTCTCGATCTGCACAAGGCGCTCCGGGGCGCACTTCAGCCCATTGGCGGGTCGAAAGCCGACGACTGGAATGAAATCGTCGCCAGTCAGGCAATCTCCACCCTTTGGAAGACCAGCAACCCGGCGGACAACGCCAAGCGGGAACAGGGCATCTTGGTCGGCATGATCTGCATGAAGCCTCATGACGAGTTCGAGGGCATGCTCATGGCGCAAATGATCGGGACGCACAACGCCGCAATGGAGTGCCACCGTCGGGCGATGCTCCCGGAGCAACCTTTTATCGGGAGGTCGGAGGCTCTGACTCAAGCCAACAAGCTCTCCCGGACATTCGCCACGCTGCTCGAGGCTCTCAACCGTCACCGAGGCAAGGGTCAGCAGAAAGTCACAGTCGAGCATGTGCACGTTCACGCGGGCGGGCAGGCCGTAGTTGGAGTTGTGGAGCCCCAGGGGGCCGGGGGGCTCAGGAAATTGGAGGAACAACCCTATGCGGTGCGGGGCGAAGACACGGAGCGGTAGTCCCTGCCAAGCGTTTGGTATGCCGAACGGGCGCTGCCGAATGCATGGCGGTCCGTCTCCTGGAGCCCCTAAGGGCAACAAGAACAACTTCAAACACGGGCACTACTCGGCAGAGGCAATCGCAAGACGGCGAGAGGTATCTGCCCTGATGCGGGCGGCGAGAGAGTTGCTCCGAGGCAGCGTGAGTTGAATGGGAAATAGCAAGAAGAGCGCACCCGCTGGCGACCTCGAAACCCGAGCCTTTATCAGGTCCCTCGGGCTCGTCGAGTGGGGTGCGGCGCTGGAAGCGGCCAAGCGGCTCTTGATCGCGCTAGAAGCTCCACCGGTCTTGCCTGAAGCCTTGGAGCGGCTTCAGAAGCTGATCCGGTATCACGGAGAAGCTCACGCGACTCTCGTCATCCGAACGATCATCGAATCTGAAGGAAACGAGCTCGCCCTAACCGAGCCGGTGATCAGCGCTGTTTCGCAGGTCATGACGCGGCGGCCGGAGTGGCCCGATAAGGGGCTTGTTTGGATTGCCTCATTCGACCGGATCCCCTTGCTTCAGCTGGTCGACACCATGCGGGGGCTAGAGATTTTCCGGGAAGAGTCGCTCGGCAACTATCTGGCCATTTCGCTCGAAAGCAGGCTCGCCAGGCTATTCACGGAAGCACCAGTGCCAGAAGCTCCACGGCCGGCCAAGATACCGCTTTCGGAGGCCCGCATTCCCGCAATCATGGCCAAGGTGGCGTTGGGCCGCGAGCTGGCGGCGATCAGGGAGCAGACCCCGAACAACCGCAAATTCGGCGAGCTGGTGCGGGGGAAGTACGACCTGGAAGCTCAGGTCGTCTCTGATCTGATGCGGGTGGCACGCGTCTACGGCGACCGAGCGGATATCACCTCGAGGCTGTCATGGCGGGCGTTGGTGATGCTGTCGGGCTCGGTGCTATCGGCGCCAACTAGGCGGAGTCTCGAAAAGCGCGTTCTTTCGGACGAGCGTATCGGAGTGGCGCAGATCGAGGAAGCCGCAAAGGCAAAGCCCGCCATCCGCGCGAAAGCCGCCGCCAAACGGCCAGCAGGACGAATGCGTGCGTCTGCCGGAGAACGGGCAGCGTGGCGGGAGGCCTCTAAGCGGCCATTTAACGGCTTCCTAGAGCTGTGGTCCCGGGGCGGCTCGAGCAAATCAGAGACACAGACTGGAGCCCGGGAATGACCGAATATGCATCCGTCGTTAAGGCGCTCCAGGAGCGAGCGCAGGAAGTAGACCCCAAAACCGGGACGCTCCTCAGGGCCGCGGCGAACCTCATCCGGGATCTAGAGGGACGGGTTAGCACTCCGGTAGCACAATATAGACCGGCCTCCCCATCTTGAAAAACAATCAAGTAGGCAAGTTTTACAAGTTGGCAGCTCCTAAAGTAGGGCCGAATAGGGTGCCAATCTCGTTAAACAAACGGCAAAATGCAAACGTGGCGCAAACGCAGGACGGCGCCGCGCCGATGACGGCTCAGGAGCTAGCCGCTGCCATCCTCGCCGCCCATGGCGTACAGGACGCCTCCAGGGAGGACGTGCAGAACGTGGCGCTGGGCATCCAGCATAGCCTCAAACCACGTCGGAAAGGGCGTGATCCAGATCAATAGGGACAGGCCGGTCAGGTGGCAGCTTGCTTCTGTGGATCACGATTACGCGTTAACTCAAGAGAGGAATTGAGAAAAAAACTCAAAAAGCGCCTTGATTTCTACGTTTTGCGCGCGAATATTAAGGTTCCTACAACTGAACTACGAGCAATCTCCAAAAGACAACTGGAAGAGCGTTCGCTGAACCCTTCACTTGGAGCGTGCCATGCAAGCAACTGTTAATCAGATACTCGATTACTTTGGCTACGTGACCGTCGCCTTGATGGTTGTGTTGGCTGTCGTTAATCTACTTGTAATTGCTGATAAAATGTCCCATCGTACTGGCATTGTCGAGCGCATGGTCAAGCGCGCCGCGTTCTATATTGGGGTATTGCGCTTTGGGGGTGGTGCCAAGAACATAAATGGGCATCATTTAAAGGGATAATGTCACTCGGTATTTATGAGGCTTACGGCTCCGGGGTACTCGGGAGCGTAGCAATCGAACTAGCAGCTGCTCTTAGGCTATCTACCAAGACTGGGGGCGGATGTCCTCCAATCTATAAAGAGCCGTTTTTCATCTTCCTGCGTACAGGCTTCGCATTGCTGGCAGCAGGCCCATTGCCGGTTATGATGGATGCCCAAGGTCTTTGGGCAGCTTTTTATTACGGCGTCACAGCGCCTGTGCTTTTTGATCGCTTGGCGCGTGGTTTGCAGATCGATTAATCGATGCGCCGTTGGTGATGGATGTCATCTCGCCACGGCGCAAGCGGGAGAAGTATTCTTCGGCCTCATTGGTGCAGGGGCCGTCCATCGAATAGGCGTCCTGATGGTTGATGCGCAAATGAACGCAAATGAATGTCCCGCAGGGTCAGCAAAATAGTGGCGGTTGCTGTCCATGTCGCGCTGCAAAGCTCAATAAATGTGAACATTCTGCACGGCTTTTCGGGGGGGGCGCGGATGAAAACAAATGAAAACATGCTGTATTCGTCCGCATTGACTGCACCGCCAGTGCTGCCACGATCGCGACGAGCGTAAATGCTTGGCGCGACAGGCTTATTTTCCTTCAAAGAAGAAATTTTGATCTTTTTCTCAAGCTCGGTGATCAGGGCTTGAGGCATGCGACTAGTGCGCCCTTCCCAGGGGTCGAACTTGAAAGTGATATTCGTTCAGCAACTCGCCACTGTCCCTATCCGTCGCGTCTCACGATCGCGAAGCCCGCCTTCAATGCTTCCTCGAAGAGTGGCTTCAAACTCTTGTCATCCAGAATCGCAGCGCCTGGCTTGAAGCCGGTCACCTCACGCCATTCGAAAGCCGCTCATCGCTTGTGGCAGCTTTGCCGGATCGAGCGCATAGGCGACGCGGCCGGGGCCCTCACCGAAGGCGCCGCGCTCTTCGAATTTTTGAAGCCGTTTCATTCCACGCTCTCCTCTAAACGTTGTCCAAATTGTCGAGAAGCCATGGCTTGAAGGCGTCCATCTTCGGCGTCCAGGCGTCGAGCTTGGTCATTGCGCGTGCGATCATGAAGACGGCCGTTGCGCAATCTATTTCCATCGTTTCTTCACCGCCATGCTTCAGCCAGTAGAGCTCGCGATTGAGGGTGTTGATCCACTGCCTTTTATCGGGAAAGAGCTCGGCCGCTTTCTGGTTGTCCCTTAGCCACGCGAACATGTGTGGACCGTCTCGTTTAATCATGCCTTCCGCGGCGCCGGCGAGCGTCAGCGCGATGTCGAAGTCGCCACGCTGCAAAGCGTCGATAGCCGCATCGACTTGGCGACCCGCTGCTTCAGCGAGTGTGAGGTTGAGCGGGATCGCTGGCAGCGGTGGGCCTTTCCAAGAAACCTGGTCCGTCAAGGCTTGATCGCTCCCTATCGAAACCATCGGAAGAGCGCGCCGACGCCGTGCCAGACAGTCGCGCGAACCAATGTCTCGGCGGCCGCGTCGACCAATGGATTGTGTGCAGGCGGAAGGCCAAGTTCGATCCTCAACGCGTCAAGGCTCCGCCGCGCGATCGCGATCCGGCCAGCATTATGTTTGGCCGCGCGCAAGAACACTTCGTCCTGGGCTTCCTGAGGGAAGTTGGCGACGCGGTCCTTCAGGCCGTAGATGAAGGCGTTCCATTTCGCTTGAGCCTCGGGGCCGCTGGCGTTCGATGTCAGAGCATCGCGCCAGAAGTCGTCGACAAGATCCTCGATCGCCATGCGCTTCCCTTGGTAGTGCTGCCTAACGACGCCGGTAGTGCCCGCGGACATAGGATCCGCGGCGATAGTGCCCGCTGACGTAGTGGCCATTCCGTAAATGTGGCCGGACATAGCCGCCGCTCCGATAGTGCGGTCGCACGTAGCCGGTCGAGTAGTGCGAGCGAGAGTAAGTGCGCGAGACGGTGCTTGGATAGCCCGGTGCGGCCGTCGCGACCGGCGGAGGAGGCTGGAGTGCCGCGGCCGGGATCGTGAACGTGACGTCGCCGGTGGTGCCGTTGTCGAACGCCACAATCCCGCGGAGCGCTGGAGCCTTGGTGAGGCTCAGGGTGCCGGCCTGGCCGTTCTCGCAGGTGAGGGGCAGGCTGACCGCCTCCGGGATCTTGCCGGAGACGGAGTGAGCTGAGCACCGCAGCGTCTCGGGGGCATCGGTGATGAGGAAGTCGACGCCTGGCTTGCTCAGGTCGAGCGTGCCGATCAGCGCGATTGGCGCCGGTGGCGTCGGCGGCGGCGCCGACGCGCAACCAGTCAACACGGCGCAAAGCGCCAAGACGCCCCATAACCTCATACGCTCGCCCCCCGGCTATAGCCGATCGAAGCGCAACCAGCGAGAGAAAGCAAGCCGCCTCAATTCAACTCACGTCGGACGAGCTTCCGCCGCTCCTCGATATCCTCCTGGACCACTTTGCGCATTTCGAAACCCGGGATGCTCCCGGGTGTCACTTTCTGGCGTGTTGTCAATCAAAGCATTTCAGAGCATTCCGCCAGTCCCGCGGCCCACTTCTGTTGGCCGCATGACCGTCGCGGAATACAGCTGCATGCTGGCCGTAAACAGGATCTGCAGATCCCGAAAGTCTTGCCATGGCGTCGAGGGGCTGTACCTGGCGATACCGAATAGGCTGCGCATTATCGACGACAGCGAAGACCTCTGATCGGCGAGAGTTGGTCTTGCTTAGCTTCAGCCAAAATCGCGGACGTCAATGATGTTGTGGCGCGAGAGCTTTGGGGCCTGGTTTACGAACGAGGCCAGGACCTGCCGCCGGCCATCGCTGACACGCCATCGTGGTTGAGATGAGGTCTCTAGGAAGGCGGAAGGGTGGCAAATGCTGGGATTGACCGCCCCTCTAAAGGTGCTCGAACCAGTACGACTTAAAGATCATGTAGAGCGATTGGACGTTTTGGTCTGTGTTCTCGCAAAGATAGTGGACCATGTTCTCCAAGTAGTTGGGTGAATATTTCACCTCTGCCGCTTCGTAAGCTTGGCAGCACCGGAACGCCAAATCGAAAGCCATGACCTGATTGGCGCTAGCTTCGTAGAAGTCGATGAACTTCAATCTATACTGGCAATCATGGTAGCTGAGCCCGATGGCGGTATTGTCCTCAAGCGCGGACTTTAGGACGCCGTCATATTCCAAATCCTGGATAACCTCTGCGCGGTTCAAGGCGTCCAAAAGAGCGGCCGCGCGCTTGTAGTGATCCGGGTTCTGGGAGTGCAAACGCACCCGAATTTCGTTCAGGTTATTGATGTACGTTTCATAAGCAAATTCGACACGCTCCTGGTCCACGACGGGTGACAGCCCGACAGGAGCGGTGACCTCTACCCATGCGGTAGAAAAATGCTGTGTGACGAACTCGACAAAGAAGTCCTTGGCGTCGAGTTGTTCAAATCGTTCAAATTCAGCCATAGGTTGCCTCAAGCGGAACTTTTAGGCATAAAAAAAGGCCCTGCGATAAGCAAGGCCTTTTCCCAAAAAAAGAAGGAGAATCAGGCTTCCGCCACCTCTTCCTTAGCAAAAAACATTTCCTTCACGACAGCAACCGCGCTGAACGTGTCTTCGTACTTGCGCACAGGCTGCTTCAACCCATTATTCGGGTACATGCGGACGACCTTGTCGCCCGCCTTCGGCAGCGCCTTCTTGTCAGTCCTATCCATCGCAGCCCTCCGGCTTTAAGACTTTGTTAACCTTCTGGACACAGCAAAACGTTGCAAGGTATATGCCTTACAACGTTCCAGATGAACGGGCGATTAATTCCAGTGATTACAATTAGTTAATCACTTCTTAAGCGACCAAACATCCTGCGGCCAGATGTATGTTCTTTCCCCACGTCAACAAGTGATGATTGTTGATATGGCTATTGCGCATGACTCACGACGCCTTGTCAACGGTAATACAACCGCTGCGTTCCTGCTACCGTGCAATTTGACACGGTCCATGGCCTTGGAACAACACATAGCACGTCAATTTGTCGTAGGTTTGACGTGATGGTTCATTCCTGGGGAGGGCTTTCCGCCTCAATTGCCGCGAATTGCGCCGTATGCTCTCCGGCACGTACCATCCCAATCCCAACCCCTGTCGCTTGACGAAGGACTTGCGGGACTTCTGCCGGCGGCCACAAACCCTAGTGGCTTGCCTCCGGCCGCCCTCCGCGGAATCAATTGGAGCATGTCTTCCGCTCACCCTGCGTAGTCATGCCCCACCCTGGCCGCCGCCATACGCCCATGCACCCCGACGGACGGCCGATGAAAATCACCTTCGGCCAGATGCGCTCGATGGGCTTGCGCGGCATCCTGGTCTATTGCCACTGCGGCCACCATGTCGCGTTGGACGGCGCCCCCTGGCCGGATGAGGTGCGACTTTCGGATATTGAGCCCCGCTTCATATGTCAGGGCTGCGGCAGTCGAGGCGCCGACGTGCGGCCCGACTTCGAGCGCGGAGATCCGCGGCTTGCAATCACGGGTCATCGAACGCGATAGCCCCAAAAAACGGCCCCAGCCATTTGGCGGCGACTGGGGCCGTTGGGACTTACCCCGGCCCGCAGGGGGGCATGGAGCCGGAGCACAGCACCAAGCCCGAGGCTTGGCACTGGTTCCTAAGAAGAAGCCGGCCGCCAATCGTGACCGGCACCTACCGCGGGAGCTTGGGTGCATTGCCATATTTTCCCGACGTGCTTGAATGAAGCAAGGTGCATAGCACAGCGGGAGCAACTTCATTGACTGACGAAATCCCATCGCCCAGCCGATTCTTCGTTCGAATGGGAGGCAAAGGTTGGATGGTCTACGATCGCGAACGCAAAGGCCCAGCACTGATCAGGGCCGGCTGGGCCGCCGGTTTGACCAAGGAGCAAGCTGAACAAGCGCTACGTTCGCTTACTGCTTCGCCTGCCGACAAGCCGCGCTTCTGAAATCGACGGAGGCCGCCGGCGTGAACCGGCGGGCCTGTTCGCTCATTGCGCGCGCCCCATCATCCCTACACGGGCACTTCGTCCCAAATAACGCCGGTTGCGCGGTCAGCCAGGGTTGCCTCGCCATCGTCATAGATCGGCGCATCGAGTGACCAAGGCGTCTTGATGTCCCCATAAGCCTTGTCGGGGTGCTGCTTGTAGTCGTCGGCAATGAACTGCCTGATGCACTTCGCCGCTTTCGTGATGCCGAAGGGCTTGCTCTTGTACCGACGCGAGCCGTGCGCCTCGTAGATGGCGCCAATGATCCGCATCTTGCGCTGCTCGTCCATGCGCTCGGGGAGCAACTCCATCAGCTGGCGGTACCGTCTCTGCGCGTTTGATCGCGTCATGGCGCGTCCCTTGCGCTTCTGTCCTCCCATTGCCCATTTATGGTGAGCCTGACGAAAGCTCTCGACCTGACGGACGGTCCTGTAGAACCCCAGGAGGTTCGGGCAGATGCGGCGGAGCGTCCTCCAGGGAACATCTCGCTTCATCGCATCGACGAGCTTCTCCTGAAGCGCCGACTTCAGGACCGGGCCGGTCGACTGCTGGCGCTCACGTTCGCAGATTTTGCATTGGCGCCAGAATAGGCCGGTGCCATCCTGGCTCGGGCGGAAGCGCGTATTCGTCGTATTAAACTCGTGCCCGTTCTTGCAGTGGGTCATGGCGCGCTTCTTCACCACGCCCATCTTTTCCAGCTTGCGTTGCTTGCCAGCTAAAGCATTGCGCTCAACCAGCGCTTTGGCCCTCGCCGCCCATTGCGGAAACAGTTTGCAATGAGAGTGCCAACCCTCATAGGAGGCCCCAGGCATCAAGGCGTCCTTCAACGGCAGGCCACTTTCTAACCGAGCCATCACGGTATCAGCATTCGCCATTCCCTTTGGCTCGCTCGGAGAGCGGCCCCTGCGAGATGCGTAGACATTGGAGAGCAGTTTTTCTCCGGTCTTTGACGGTGCAGCACTCGCACACTGAGCGCTTGTCTGTTGTTGGATGTTCATAGCCAAGCCTTTCTCATTGGGTGATGCCGGCAAAAACGCCGACGGCTGATTGACTGCACTGAGTCGGGGCATGCCCGCGGCACGTCGCGCCATCAGAAAAGCGCAGTTAGAGAGGTCGCTGATGAGTCTCGGGCAAGGTCCTGTGAAGATCCCCGCACGAAGGCTCCAGGCTGGGGCCGTTGTCGTTCGCGACCTTGGACGCGACGAATAACGATGATTGTTGAGGCGTTCCAAATCGCCTTGCGCTGGCGACCGGCCCTCTCAAGAAACACCTCGACTTTGCCCCGGGGCGTCGCAACGCCTACGCTCACACCGAGCACGGTTTCGTTGGAGCCGGTGACGTCCCCCTTGAGAAGCAGGCGGGCAGGAACGCGAACTTGATTGGAGTTAGTGGTCGGAGAAAGCATGTCCTGCTCCATTATGCCCAACGCTGCGGGGCAAGTTCGAAAGCTGGAGCCATGCCAGTGCGCGCAACGCGAGCCTCAGCGAAGCCGCTGCGCATCTGGAGGGCGAGATAATAGCCATAGGGTCGGTCCACGTGATGGACGCGACCGCGGCAGGACAGCTCGTCGGCGTAGTCCTCTTTCGCGCGGGCGTGAGCCTCAACCATGATCCTGGAACGGAGGGCAGCGGCCTGAAGCGAGCGCGGAGTGACGTGGCGAGGCTTTGCAGAACCCGTCCGATTGGCAATGGTGAGGATGGTTGAAGGCATGGCTTCGCCGTTCACCGGGGAGGTGTTGTTGCTCACTGGGGTTGCTCTCAGGCTCTGTATTTGATAGAAATTCTATTACCACCCGCCCGCTATGCAATCAATAGAAATTCTATCGAAGAGGTTGAAATGTTTTCGGTCCGTCAAATGAAGGCCGCCCGAGCTCTTCTTGCTTGGTCCCAGGGTGAATTGGCGAAAGCGTCGGGCGTATCGGAGCCAACGATCGCGCGTTTGGAGTCAGAAGATGGGGAGGTCGGTGGGCGGGCCGAAACGGGCGATAAGCTACGCTCGGCCCTCGAAATGGGAGGCGTCGAGTTCATCCCAGAGAACGGCGGAGGTGCTGGGGTGCGGCTAAGAAAGAAAGCGGCGAAGCGGTAGGTCTCCCCTCGCCCCGATTCTACTTGCGCTCGCCTTCCGGTTGCGGTTCGATGCCGACAAATCTTGGGGGCAAGATCATGCGTAGATTAGCAGTGGCGGTAGGAATTGCGGTATCCGCGTCAATTTGGCCAACTCTGGCCTTTCCATCAGATTATTACAAAGTCCAAGTGACTCGAAAAAATCAAGATCTCTACGAAGTGGTCGGTCAGAGCATCTATGTGATGACGCGCTACTGTTACGAGTACGTCTACTACAGCGAGGCCATTCTCAAGATCGATGCGCCGGCCGGGTACACCGTTGGTGAAATCATTTTTGTTGGAAATGGCAGCAGTAAGTGTGATGTCGCGAAAGTCTTGCGGTAGGCCCCTCAGAATCAGTATTTATCTCTCACTAACCACGGAAAGCTGCGCCGGCGAAGGAGGCAAAGCCTGCCAGGAAGCCAAAGAAGGCGTCAGCTGGCCAAAAGGAAATGCTAATGCCCATCGCGGGCAAGCAGCCTGCGACAGCTACCGGTTAGATATTAGCAGCTGCCGGGGAAGCACGAGCACTACATTGATCTCACGATTTAGGATCTTCGAGGCGATGATAGAAATGTGCTGCGCAACGGAGTGGGTGGTGCCACCACCGTTCACGCCGGCAGCACGGTTGTTATCCAAGGCGACGCTAGCGAGAAGACCGTGGCGCTTATCAGGGCGGCTCTGGCCCAGCATGACGCTACGCTGCCGGCCAAGGTTGTCGAAACCGTGAGGCGTGCT